>JBGAOF010000084.1:0-8178 GCA_044221915.1 Solirubrobacterales bacterium | reverse complement strand
TCGGGTAGAGGCAGCGGTAGCAGGGTCCTTCGTAGGGGATGAAAGTCGAAATCTGCCCGTCGAAGGAAAGGATCGAGGCGGAGACAACCGGCTTCTTCAGACGGACCGAAGCGTCGTTCAGCAGATACCGGATGGGGAAGTTGTCGGCGCCGTCGACGATGATGTCGTAGTCCTTGATCACGTCGAGGATGTTGCTGGCATCGAGCCGGAAATTGTGTTCGATCACGTTGACATCGGGATTCAGTTCCTCGATGGTCTGGCGGGCCGAAGCGGATTTTGGCTCGCCGATCCGGCCGGTGTTGTGGATCACCTGGCGCTGGAGGTTCGATGCGTCCACCACGTCGTCATCCACGATTCCGATGGTTCCGATTCCGGCTGCCGCGAGGTAGAGGCCGGTGGGGGCACCGAGGCCGCCGGCACCCAGCAGCAATACCTTCGCTTCCAGCATCCTGATCTGGCCTTCAACCCCGACTTCGGGCAGCAGGATGTGGCGGGAATAACGGTCACGCTGGGCGGGGGTCAGGTTGGCATCGGACTCGACCGGCAGGCCCTGCGCCTCCCATTCGAGGATGCCACCTTCCATGTTCGCAAGGTTGGTGTATCCCATTCCCGCCAGGATTTCGGCCGCAGCCAGGGAGCGGGCACCGGATCGGCACTGGAGGATGATTCGCTGATCCTTGTCGGGGACCGCGGCTTCAATCCGGTCGCCGATCACACCGGGCGGGATCAGCTCGCCGCCTTCGATATGTGATTCCTCGTACTCAAAGGGCTCACGGGTATCGATCAGCCTGACGCCGCCCTCGTCCAGTTCGGCGAATGCCTCCTGCGGCGTGATCTCTTCAACTTTCAGCTTTTCGGCCTGTTGCGGTGCCATCGGTAAAACCCCTGAATCTCGATCTGGATTTATCTATTTCAAAAAGTATAGCGTGCCGGAAGGCCCGATTCCACCCCGGCCCGGACTCCAGCCACGTTCAGTGATCGAGGTCGTTCAGGGCCTCGGCCAGGACGGTGGCGTTGTTCTCTTTTTCGTTCCTGAGTGCGTAGAGGAGAGTCAGGGTGCCGTCGGTCGAGTCAAGCAGTTCCTTCATCTCGCTTTCCCTGCCTTCGAGCTCAATCCGGTACCTGGCGCGGAACTCTTCGAATCCCAGCTCGCCGTCGTGAAAATCGTGACGCAGCTCGTCACTCGGAGCCAGGTCCTTCACCCATTCGCTGACCTGGTCCTTGCGGATCCCTCGCGGCCAGAGCCGGTCGATCAGCACTCTCCGGCCATCACCCGGATCAGGTTCCTCGTAGATCCTTTTCGTCCTGATTGTGGTCATGTGTCCACTTTAGACCTCTGGATCTGCCCGCTGAAAAAAGAAGGCCCCCGGAACAGTCGATCCGGGGGCCCCACTGCAAGGTGCTTTCTTCAGTTGCGCTACAGCGACGGCCGCATCTGACGCAGCCGCTTGACCCACTCCTCGATCGGGGGGTGGGTCGAGAACAGGCCGGCCAGCCCCTTCGATTTGAACGGCTTGACGATGTAGAGCGGTTCGGAGGCTTCGCTCACGTGGCCCTTCATCGGGATCGCGTCGGCGCCCTGCTCGAGCCGCATCAGGGCCGAAGCCAGGGACTCCGGGTTGCCACAGATCGCCGCCCCTCCCGCATCGGCCGCGTATTCACGCTGACGGGAAACCGCCATCTGGATGATCCCGGCCGCCAGCGGGGCCAGCAACACCATGGCCAGCGAGCCGATCAGGCCGACGGGCGAGTTGTTGTCCCCGCCGAACCACATCAGCATGTAGCCGATGTAGGTGATCGCGGCGCCGATTGTCGCGGCGACCGACTGGATCAGGATGTCGCGGTGCTTGATGTGGGCAAGCTCATGGGCGACGACCCCGCGCAGCTCGTCGGGCGAAAGCAGCCGGGTGATCCCGGCCGTGACCGCGACCGCGGAGTGGTTGTAGTTGCGCCCGGTGGCGAAGGCCTTGGGCTGATCCTGCGGGATCACGTAGAGCCGCGGCATCGGAATATCTGCCCGCTGGCAGAGCTCACGGACCATCTGGAAGTACTCGGCGTTCTCCGACTCCTCCATCGGCTGGGCCCCGCTCATCTTCAGGGCGATCCTGTCGCTGAAGAAATAGGAGAAGAAGTTCATCGCGACCGCGAACCCGAGGAACATCAGGGTCGTGCTCGGGTTTCCACCGCTGACCAGGTATCCGATGGCGACCAGAAGGCCGGAAAGGGTTGCCATCAGGAGGGTGGTCCTGAGTGTGGCGCCCCAGGTCGACTGTTTGGTGGTTGTCATCTGTTTCTGTGCTCCTGGTTGTGAAAAGGGTAATTCGCGATGAAATTGTGGCTCAACTCGATCATCAAGTCCATAGGGGATGGCCCCCATCTTCTGCGGATCATCGACCATCCCGTCCCGTCTCCCGCCGCCGGGCGGGAAACTGACCGTGATCCCTGAAACGATGGATGCTGACCATGAAGCGCCAGCCGATCTTCACCGAAGTTCTTCTGCTGAACACGGCCATGGTCGCGCTGGCCATTGCCGCTGCCGCCCTGACAACCGGATTCGACCGGGGCCGGACCGGGCTCCTGGCCGGGGTCACGATCTTCGCGCTGGCCCTTACCTGCCTCCTGAACATCGTGATCCTGCGCCGCCGCTTCACTCCACTCGAGGATGTGATCACCGAGATGGAGAAGGTGGATCTGAGCCGGCCGGGCGCCAACCTGCCGGACTGGATTGACGGGGTTGCCGATACCGAGGAGGCCGAGAGGCTCGAGTCTGCCTTCCTGCGCATGATGCGCCGTCTGGAGGCCGAACGGCACCGCAGCTCCAGCGCTGCCCTGGCCGCCCAGGAACAGGAAAGGGCCCGGGTCGCGCGCGACCTCCACGATCAGGTGAACCAGTCGCTTACCGGAGTCCTGCTCCGGCTCGAAGCGACCCGTTCTGAGGCCCCGCCGGAGCTCGCCGCGGAAATCGAGGAGACCAGCCGGCTCGCCCACCAGGCGATGGACGAACTGCTCGCGGTAGCCCGGCAACTGCGACCGACCGCGCTCGATGATCTCGGCCTGCGGGCGGCGATCGCCGGGCTGGTCGAGCAATACCGCCGGCCCGGTCTGGTCACTTCCTTTGCCTGCGAGGACGATCCCGAGGACCTCGACCCGGACCTCCAACTGGTCGTCTACCGCGTATCCCAGGAGGCGATCGGCAATGCGGTCCGGCACAGCGGGGCCGGGCGGATCGAGGTGACCCTCGCCCGCCGGGACAAGAACTATGAGCTGTCGGTGACCGACGACGGCAGCGGCTTCACCTTCGAGCAGGCGACCTCGGGGCTCGGGCTGGGCGGAATGCGGGAGAGGGCCAACCTGGCCGGCGGATCGGTCGAGATCCAGTCACGGCCGGGCCATGGCACGACGGTCCACCTGACCGTACCCGTCCATCAGGCGGGTTCGCCATGAGGGTGATGATTGCCGACGATCACGGCATCGTCCGTTCCGGGATCCGGCTGCTGCTGGAACGCCAGGCCGGCCTCGAGGTGGTCGCCGAGGCCGCGGACGGGATCGAAGCCCGGGATATCGCTGTCCGCGAGCGCCCGGACCTGGCGATCCTGGATGTGAAGATGCCCGGCCTGACCGGCCTGCAGGCGACGCGGGAGATCAAGGCCCAGGCGCCGGAAACCAGCGTGCTCATCCTCTCCATGCACGACGACGAGCGCTACCTCTTCGAGGCCCTGAAAGCGGGTGCCTCCGGCTACGTCCTGAAATCCCAGGCGGATACCGACTTGTTGAGAGCCATCCAGGCGGTTGGCCGAGGTGAACCCTTCCTCTCCCCCGGCACCCAGCAGGCCGTCATCCGGGACCTGCTCGCGGGCGGTAAGCCGGCCGGTACGGACCTGACCCCGCGTGAGGAGGAAATCGTGAAGCTGGTCGCCGAAGCGAACACGACCAGGGAGATTGCCGCACTGCTCCATCTTTCCGAGAAGACGGTCGAAAACCACCGCGCGAACGCGATGAGGAAGCTGGGCATGAGGGACCGGGTCGAGCTGGTCAGGTATGCGATCCGCCAGGGGCTGATTGACCCGTGAGCACCTCCGAAAAGGCCGTACTTGGCCCCGGGATCGAGGCGCTGATCAGGCCCATCCGCGCCAGTGACAAACATCTGCTCACCGACGGGTTTGAATCGCTCAGCCCTGAATCCCGGTTTCAGCGTTTCTTCGCGCCGGTCGTGAGGCTGGGGGAATCCGACCTTGCCTACCTGACCGAGATCGACCACCGCAACCACGAAGCCCTGGTCGCGATCGATCCCGAAGATGGTGACCTGGTCGGGGTCGCCCGTTACGTCCGGATTTCGCCCTACCGTGACCGGGAAGCCGAGGTCGCGATCGTCATTGCCGATGACTGGCGCGGAATGGGTCTGGGGACAGCCCTGCTTTCCCGGCTGGCCACAAGGGCCCGGGAGGAAGGCATAACCCATTTTCTGGCGGTGATCCTCGAGGACAATTCCAACGCCACGGATCTCTTTGAGAACTTCGCCCCCCACACTCATGTTTCACGCGGGTCACCCGGACAGGTAGAGGTGCGAATTGATCTCCCCTGGAGCGGCGAGTTTTCCGACTCCATGCTCGCCTACGCATTGCGCTCGGCCGCCCGCGGTCCGCACCGCTTTCGGACCTGGCGCCGGCTGCAGCGGCGGCTCGGTCATCGGCGCCGCCGGCGGCAGGCCGACAAAACCGACTAATGCTCTAGGATTTACCCAATGCTCTTCTCGACCAAAGCCGAGTACGGGGTCCGCCTGATGGTGGAACTTGGCCGCCAGCCCGACACCGGCCCGGTTTCGCTCAACGCGATAGCCGATGCTGAGCACCTGCCGCTCTCCTACCTTGAGCATCTGGTGGCGAAGCTGAGACAGGCCGGGCTGGTCACCTCCACCCGTGGCGCCCACGGCGGCTACAGCCTCGCCTGCCCCGCCGACCAGATCACGATGGTCGAGGTGGTCGAAGCCCTTGAGGGTCCGATCGCCCCGATGGAATGCTTCCACGAGGTGCCGGAAGGCAAGGTGCTCTGCTCTCATGAAGAAGGGAGCGATCGTGCCTGCGCGACCAAGCTGCTTTGGACTCGCGTCCAGAGCGGTGTCACCAAGGCCCTGGCCGGCACCACCCTGGCCGAGCTGGTCGAGTTCTCCCGGCCGGCCGAAAAACGCAATAACCGCAAGACCGCCGTCGGCAGCGCCGCCTGAGCGCCAGATCCGACCCACCCGAACGGAGTAACCAGTGGCAGAACTTGAAATCAAGAACCTTCACGTCAGCGTTGAAGACAAGGAGATCCTCCGCGGGCTCGACCTGACCGTCGAACGGGGCCGCGTCCACGCCCTGATGGGCCCGAACGGCTCCGGCAAATCCACCCTCGCCAATGTGGTGATGGGTCATCCGGCCCTCGAAGTGACCGAGGGCTCCATCAGCTTTGACGGTGAGGACATCACCGACGCCGGCCCGGACGAGCGTGCCCAGCTCGGCCTTTTCATGGCTTTCCAGTATCCGGTTGCGATTCCCGGTGTCGCGGTTTCCAAGTACCTGCGGATGATCCTGAACGCCCAGCGCGAAGCCCGGGGCGAAGCGCCACTGAAGATCAGGGAGTTCGCTGCCCAGGCCCGCGAAGCGATGGAACTGGCCAACATCCCGCAGGATTTCTCCAGTCGCTATCTCAACGACGGCTTCTCCGGCGGCGAGAAAAAGCGCATGGAGCTGCTTCAGCTCGCCCTCCTGAAACCGCAGATCGCGATCCTCGACGAAACCGATTCGGGCCTCGATATCGATGCCCTGCGAACGGTCGCCGATGGCATCAACAAGTTCACCGGCCCGGAGATGGGCGCCCTGGTGATCACCCATTACCAGCGCCTGCTCCATATGGTTGAACCGGATGTCGTCCACGTGATGTACGCAGGCCGCATCGTCAAGGAGGGTGGCAAGGAACTCGTTGACCAGCTTGAGGCCGAAGGCTACGGCTGGATCAAGGAGGAGGTCGAGGCGGCCGCCTGATGGCAGCCGACCCCGCCCCTTCAACCACCCCGGCTCCGATGTCGGTTGACAGGGTCCGCGCCGAGTTCCCGATCCTCCAGAGCGAGGTGAACGGACGGCCGCTGGCCTACCTCGACAACGGTGCCACCACCCAGAAGCCGATCGCGGTGATCGAGGCGATGGACCGCTACTACCGCGAGTTCAACGCGAACGTCCACCGGGGCGTCCACAAGCTCTCCGAACAGGCGACCGACCTTTACGAGGGAGCCCGGGCGAAGGTCTCAGCTTTGCTTGGGGCCCCCTCCGCCCGTGAGGTGGTCTTCACCCGCAACGTCACTGCCGGGTTCAACCTTGTCGCCCGGTCCTGGGGTGCCACCAACCTCGGCCCAGGTGACCGGGTTCTGCTGACCGAGATGGAACACCACGCCAACATCGTTCCCTGGTACCTGGCCGCCCGTGCGGCAGGGGCCGAACTGGATTTCGTGCCGATCGACGGGGAGGGTCGGCTCGACCGGGCCGCCCTGAGCGAGGCGCTGGCCCGCAACCCGAAAGTTTTCGCTTTCACTCATGTGTCGAATGTCCTCGGCACCAGGAATCCGGTGCGGGAACTGGTCGCCGAAGCGAAGGCAGCCGGGGCCCTCACGGTTATTGATGGTGCCCAGGCCGTCCCGAAGTTCCCGGTTGATGTCGCTGCGCTCGGCTGTGATTTCTACGGGTTCACGGGCCACAAGCTTTACGGCCCGACCGGAATCGGGGTGATGTGGGGCCGCCGTGAGCTCTGGGAGGAGATGGAGCCGTTCGAGGGTGGCGGCTCAATGATCAACAAGGTCACCCCGGAGAAGATCACCTGGGCTTCCGTGCCGGCCCGGTTCGAGGCGGGTACTCCGCCGATCGCCGAGGCCGCCGGACTCGCTGCCGCAATCGACTGGGTCCGCGAGACCGGTTTTGATTTCATCGAAACCCACGAGAACGACCTGACCGCCTACGCGCTCCCCCGCCTTTCGGAAGTCCCTGGCCTGAGGATCTTCGGCCCGCCGGACACGACCGACCGGGAGGGGATCATCTCCTTCGAGGTTGAGGGCATTCATCCGCATGATGTTTCGGAAATTCTCGACCGGCACGGGGTTGCGGTCCGGGCCGGGCATCACTGCGCCCAGATCCTGATGCGCCGGCTCGGTGTTGCCGCCACCACCCGGGCCAGCTTCGCCGCCTACAACACGACCGAGGAAGTCGACACCCTTATCGAAGCCCTGCACGACGCCCGCCGGATCTTCGGCCTCTGACCGGAACGGACCACTCGGCTACCCTGACTTTTGATGGAAGAGCTTTACCGCGAACAGATCCTTGAGCATTACAAGCGCCCTCACAATTTCGGGGCGATCGAGAACCCCGACCTTGAATTCGAGGACACGAACCCGTTTTGCGGTGACGAGCAGCATGTGACTATCCGCCTCGACGATCAGGACCGGGTCGCGGAGGTGAAGTTCGAGGGCCAGGGTTGCGCAATCTCTACCGCTGCCACTTCCCTGCTCAGCGAGGAACTGATCGGCAAGACCCGGGAGGAGCTGCTCCGCCTGCCCCGGGAGGAGGTGCTTGATCTCCTCGGCATCGATATTTCGGCCACCCGCATGAAGTGCGCGATGCTCGGCCTCAAGGTGATCAAGGGCGCGGCACTCGGCAAGCCGGTCGATTGGGAAGATGCCGGCGAGCAGGGCGACCCCTCGCTGGCCTCCGAAGTCTGAGCCCGGCAAGCGTGCCCTCGACAAGAACGTCGATTACCCACAATATTTGTGGGTGGACGAACTTCTTGCGGCGTCAGGAGGGCCAATTGGGAACGGAAGCGCGACTCTCGGCGCCGGCGGCCGGGGCGAAAGTCATCGTCACGGCCAGCGACCCAAGCACGACCAGCATCGCGTAGCGCAGCCCGAAGTGCTCCCCGAGGAAGCCGAGCAGCGGGGGCCCGACCAGGAATGCCACGTAGCCGGCAACAGCAACCAGGCCGACCCGGGCGACCGAATCGGGCCCGGACTCGCTGGCCGCCGCGATCGAAACGGGAAATCCGAGGGAGACACCGAGACCCCAGAGCGTGGCCGCCACCCCGGCCGCCACGGGGCTGTCAACGAAAATGACCGTGGCGACCCCGATCGCCGCGAGGATCGCCCCGCCACGGAGAATTACC
>JBGAOF010000083.1:0-8411 GCA_044221915.1 Solirubrobacterales bacterium | reverse complement strand
GTCCGCCAGGCGGCGAGTTCGCGTATCTGGATCAGGACATGCCCCGGATAGGGGTTCCCGGTTCGCCCTCGCAGCCGGAACCTGCCTCCGAAGCCGACCGTGTGATCGGCCACCTTGAGGATCGGTTTCGCCTGCTTGCCGGGCTGCTGGCCTTCGGGAATCCGGTTGCCTTCACCGGGGACGGCGGCTGCGGCCGCTCCGAGGGTGGCGAAAACCACCGTAGCCGTGAGCAGACCCGCCAGGGCATGATTGATTCGTCTGTTGTCCATTGGAGTCATCTCCTTGCAGCGCCTTCGGGGACCAGTCGGTCGATCGACCGCGGGCCGGGTGTCGACCCAGCCAGGGGAAGGCCGGCGAAATACCGCCTTACCCGTTACCTCGGGGAACTGGGCTCCTGTCGGCCTTTCATCCCCAAGGGGTTGGGCGCATCGGGCAGGACCACGGCCTCGATGGGAAGCAGCGTCTCGGTGGCCGGGTTCCGGTCTGTCAGGCCCCGGAACTGGCCCTGCGATTGTTAGCGTTTTGTGAGTGTGTGATCTTGAGGGACTCCGCCCGCTCTGTGTGTGCGGTCCTTCACACCGCAGGAACCCCTGCAAATCGGGATAATCCGGCTGTGAGTACGCCGCCGAAGATCGCCCTCGCCCAGGTGAACCCGACCGTCGGCGATCTCGATGGCAACGCGGCCCTGATCGATGACTGGATTCAGAGAGCGGCACGGGCCGGGGCCCGGCTGGTTGTCTTCCCCGAGCTGGTCCTCACCGGATATCCGGCCGAAGACCTTTATCTGCGAAAGGACTTTGTTGATGCGGCGGCCATACGGCTCGAGGAGATCGCCGCCGATACCCATGGGATCACGGCATTGGTCGGCTTTCCCGAAGCGGTGGGAAACCCGGTCGGAAGAGCCATCGCGGCAAATTCAACAGCGGTGCTCGCGGACGGGAAGCGGAGGCAGGTCTACCGGAAGCGGCTGCTCCCCAACTACGGTGTATTTGACGAATACCGCACCTTCCGCAACGGCTCCAGCCCACTGGTGATCGAGCTGGACGAGACTCCCGTCGGATTGACAATCTGCGAGGACTGCTGGGATCCCGCCTCGCCTTTTTACCCCGAGCTCGCTCCCGGCGCGAAACTCATCGTCAACGCCTCGGCTTCGCCATACCACCGGGGCAAGAGCCGCGAGCGCGAAGAGATCTTTCGTCGCGTCGCTGCCGATCACGGCGCTCCGGTCGCCATGGCTAACCTTGTCGGTGGGCAGGATGAGCTGATCTTCGATGGCGCAAGCGTGGTGATCGGCCCCGACGGGGACCTGCTTTCCCGGGCCGGCCAGTTCACCGAGGACCTGCTGGTCTGGGACCCGGCGGAAGCTCAGGGTCCGGTTGCGGACTGGATGGGTGACCTGGACGAGGTCTACACGGCCCTGGCCACAGGCCTGCGTGACTATGTGGTGAAGAACGGCTTCAGCCATGTGGGGATCGGTCTTTCGGGCGGGATCGATTCGGCCCTGGTTGCGGCGCTGGCGGTCGATGCCCTGGGCCCAGGGAACGTGACCTGCGTGATCATGCCCTCTCCCCATTCCAGCGCAGAAACACAGTCCGATGCGAGGGAGATGGTGAATCGCCTCGGGGCAGGTCTGTTCGAGTATCCGATTGAGGAACCCATGAAGGCCTATGAGCGGCTGCTCGGTGAGGACGCCGATGGCCTGGCGGCCGAGAATCTCCAGGCCCGGATCCGGGGCAACCTGTTGATGGCCCTTTCGAACAGTCGGGGCTGGCTCGTTCTTGCAACCTCGAACAAGAGTGAAGCTTCGGTCGGATATTCAACGCTCTACGGAGATATGGCCGGAGGGTTGGCGCCGATAAAGGATGTTCCCAAGACCCTCGTGTACGAACTCGCCCGTCACCGCAACGGCGTTTCGCCGGTGATTCCCGATTCGATTCTTGAGCGGCCGCCGACGGCCGAACTCAGGCCCGGTCAGCTCGACAGTGACTCCCTGCCCGGCTACGACCAGCTCGACCGGATCCTTGCGATGTACGTGGAGGAGGACCTCGGTCCGGCCGAAATTTCGGCCAAGGGCGAGGATCCCGACACAGTGGCAGAAGTGGTTGCCAAGGTTGACCGGGCCGAATACAAGCGGCGTCAGGCGGCCCCCGGGCTCAAGGTCACAACCAAGGGCTTTGGTCGAGACCGGCGCATGCCAATCACCAACCGGTACCGGCCCTGGCAGCCGTCCTGAACCGGGACGATGTTTCCAGGGTGACTCCCTGGCGTTGGGCTAGGGCTTGACGAACTGACTGAGGTCGGCGCCTTCGGGCGCCTCGCGGACAGCCATCGTCATCTGGGCGATCGCGCAGATTCGGCTTTCGTCGTCCTTGACCTCTGCCCGCCACACCCAGGTCATCCGGCCACGATGGATCACTTTCGCAACCACTTCCACACTCCCGGATGAAATGGGACGGAGAAGGTTGACCGAAATGCTCTGGCCCATGGCGATCCGCCCCTCTGGCAGCACCGCTTCCGCGGTGGCCATCGAGCAGACGCTTTCGACCAGGCTGGCCATCACACCGCCATGCATGATCGCCATCGGCTGGCGGTGATCATCACGCATCGTGAGCCGGACAATGGCTTCATCGGGATCGGAAGAGACCCACTCGGTTCCGAGCGCGTTGTCGAACGGGGATTCGGGGAGAGTTACGTCGGGCATCAGGCAGGGATCATAGGTGAGTGGCGCCGGCCGGTGAACCCTCCCCGGCGACAGATGGCGCCAACCGGCGAACCCGCCGAACCCGTAGGGTTTGAACCCATGCCCCTGAGCGAGGACAACCGGGCGCTGCTGACCCTGCTGCTAGCCCGCGGCAAGAGTTATGCCGACATCGCAGACCTTCTCGGTATCGATCAGGCGGGAGTGCGGGAGCGGGCCAAAGCGGCCCTCGCCGAGGTTGACCCGACCCTGCCAGCACCCGATTCGGCGCTTGCCGACTTCCTCCTGGGTCAGGCCGATCCGATTGCGCGGGCCGAGGCCGAGCGGCGGTTCAGCAAGGATCCAGTCCTGGCCGGGCAGGCAGACGCCCTGGCCGATCAGCTGCGGCTGGTCGTCCCCGGTGCCCGGCCCGCGGCCGGGGCGCCGGGCCTTCAGAGTGGCCCCCGGACGGACTCTGAAGTTGATCCTCCGCCGCCGAGGCGGGAGCGGGCCCCCGACCCCGGCAAGCCGGTTGCTTCCGGGAAGGGAATCGCCGACCTCGACTCCCACCAGCGCCGGCTGATCGGAATCCTTTTGGGGGCAGCCCTGCTGATCGGGGTGGTGGTTTTGCTGCTCTCTGGCGTGATTGGGGGGTCGGACGACGAGAAGAGCAAGCCGGAAGGCGCCCCGACCGTTGCCGTGCTTCAGCCGGCCCCCGGCGAGCAGGGGTCCGGCCAGGTGCAGTTCGGATTTGTTGGCACCACCCTGGCCGCCAACCTTCAGATCAGCGACCTTGAGCCGAGCCGGAAAGGCCAGGGCTATGTGCTCTGGCTTTACGGCTCAAGCGGGGCTTTCCCGATCTACGCGACCAAGGTGGGTGAGTCGGGATCAATCAGCGGGCGCATCAACCTGAACGAAGCAGTGATCTGCCTGGTCGCTGCGGATGTCTTTCCATCACTCAGGTTGTCGCGGGCCGACAACCGGGATTTCAACGCCGCCCTGAAGCAGGCCCGGCTCACCGATCAACGCAAGGTCAGCCTGCCCGAGTACACCGGCCAGACCGTTCTGGAAGGGCGCATTTCGATGCCACAGAGCGCCAAGGACACGATAGTTCCGATCTGTAACGGAACCTCTCAGCCCGCCCGGACCGGCTGACCCGACCTGTCAGAGCGGCGGGAGCAGCTTGCCCGGATTCATGATTCCGGCCGGGTCGAGCTCCCGCTTGAGGGCCGTCAGGGCAGCGATCCCGCCGCCGCCTATCTCGCCCTCGAGCCAGCCCGCATGATCACGGCCGGTGGCGTGATGATGGGAGAGCGTTCCGCCGGCACCCTGGATTGCTTCGCAGGCGGCCCGTTTCACCAACGGCCAGTTGGCCACACCCCCGGCCGGGCCCTGACTGGCGATCACCGTGAAATAAAGGGAGGCCCCGTCCCGGTAGGCATGGGAGAGGTGGCACATCACAATTCCTTCCATGCCCTGTGCGGTGAGTGCTGCTTCGATCGCGCTCCGCACCGCCTCATAGAGGTCCTTGTGGCCGCTCCACTGGTGGGCCGTCTCGAGGGTCTCAACCAGGACTCCCCGGTCTAGCAGCGCTTCCCGCAGGTAGGGACCGTGGAAGCGGCCTTTCTCCCAGCCCCGGCCGGCGGCCTGTCCCAGATAGACACCCCCGGCCCGGCGGATCAATCGGGCCGCATCCGACCGCCTGCGATGGACCTCGGCGGAGCTGCCTTCGTGGCCGACAATGAGAATTGAGCCGTCCTCCCGGCCTCGCAGCTTGAGGTATTGGCCGAAGAGGGTGCCCTTCACTCCCGAAGGCAGGGACATGGCCAGGTTCACCTCGGTTTCAGGCCGATCTGAAACCCGGATGATGGTCGGCAGGCTGTCGCTTTGGGCCATGTTCCGCACGATCTCATTGCCGGCCTCAAAATCCTCGACGATCCAGGCCTCGTAGCGGCGGACATCGGGAAGGGGACGGATCCTCACATCAACGTCCGGAATCACCCCGAGGATCCCCTCCGAGCCCACCACGAGCTCCCGCAGCGCCGGGCCGATTGAAGTATGGGGTGTCTCGAGCGTTGAAAGCCGGAACCGGGGAGTGACCAGCCGGATCGAACTGACGAGAGCGTCAAAACGTCCGTAGCCGCTGGAGGACTGTCCGGCCGAACGGGTTGCGGCGAAACCGCCGATCGTCGCGTACTCGAAGGACTGGGGAAAATGCCCGATCGTGTAGCCACGCCGGGCCAGCAACGCTTCCGCTTCCGGGCCGCGAAGCCCGGCCCCGAGTCTGGCTGTCAAGGACCGCTCGTCTACTTCGGCGCCCCTCAGGGCGGTCAGGTCCAGGCTGACCACCGCGGGGTGATTGCCCCGGAGTGGCGCCACACCCCCCACCACGCTGCTCCCGCCGCCGAAGGGAACCACCGCCACACCGGCCGTCTCGCAGGCCTCGAGGATCGCGGCAATATGTTCGCCCGAAGCCGGGGTCAGCACCGCGTCGGGGGCGGCATCGAGGCTGCCGCTGCGCAGTTCCATCAGGTCGAGGTAGTTCTGGCCGCTGGCATGACGGATCCGGTCTTCGGCCCCGGTGAAGACGTGGTCTTCACCAGCCGCCCGGATGACGGCCTGCGGGAGCGTCTCCGCGGGCGGCAACCCGACCGACTCAAGAGAAGGTGGCCGGTATTCCTGCTGTGGCTGAATGCCGCGCGCGACAAGCATCTGTTCGGCCGCGACACCAAGCCTGGTCTCCACGGTGGGGTCGCCCCACCCCCACCATCTGGTGTCTCTCCGGGGGGAGATCACTTGCTATCCGGCTCTCCGAAGATCCCGGCCAGCGAGACCAGGGCCGAGTCGAGTAATTGGCGCTGTCCCTTCTTCATCGAGAAACCCGCGATCCGGGCGCTGCCCCGAAGTGAATTCACTGTGGTCAGCCTCACCTCCGTCCCTTCGGCAGTTCCGGCCAGCCGGATCTCTGTTGACTGCCTGGTGAGGTGTGCTTCGTATGGGGTTCCTTCCAGCTCATGCTCCCATTCGTAGCTCTTGGCGGGGCTGGCAGACGAGCATCGGTAGTCAAGCCGGAGCAGCCGGCCAGAATCGGCTTCAAGGACGCAGGTCCAACGGGTTCCCGCTGCTCCGGGACCACCGGAAATGTCCTCCACCCTGATCACCCTGGGCCACCACTCGGGCAACCGCGCGGGGTTGCTCACCAGTTCGTGGACTTCGGTCGGTGAACCCGTCACGATCCTCTTGCGGGTAACGACAGGCAAGGTCTGGATCAGCCGTCGGCCAGCCGCCGCAGGTCCCTCACCAGCAAGGCATGTTTGAGCTCGGAGAGAACGGTCGCCATCCGCTCCAGGCTCTCCACTGCCTCTTTTCGGCGCTGGGGATTTCGGGATGCGAGCTTCGTCTTGAACAGTTTCAGGTTGCGGGCGGCCACCCCGGATCTGGCAAGTTCGTTGGCGGCCCGGACGATCTCCATGTCGGTCTCGTCGTAGTGCACCGAGCCGTTGCCGGCCCGTGGCGTGACCAGGCCAAATTCCGCCAGTTCGCGGATGAACTCCGGCCTGGCACCGGTCTCCTCGGCCACCTCCTGGAGGGTGAACCGCGAGCTGCTCGTCCCGATCAGCTTGGCCCTGCGGGCGGTATTCGGCGAGTTGCCGGCCAGACCGGTCACAGACGGCCCGGTGGCCAGTTCCTGCCGAATGACTCTCAGCGGCAGGAACTCATCCCGCTGGAGCCGCAGAACCGTTCTCAGCCGGTCAACATCGGCCTGGCTGTAGAGCCGGTAGCCGCCCGTCGTGCGGCGGGGAGTCACCAGCTTCTGGTCCTCCAGATAACGGATCTTGGAGATCGACACATCATCGAACTCCTTGCTCAGGAGTTTCGCCACGGCTCCGATGGTCAGGGCCTTCCGGGGCCGCCGTGGAGCCAACGGGGCTGTCTCCGCTGCGGGCTGCTCGCCGATCGTCATCTCATCTCTCCAGATAAGTCAGTTTGTATTTGCCCACCTGAATCTCGTCGCCGTCCTCCAGCCTCTGCGACTCGATGCGCCGACGGTTCACGTAGGTGCCGTTGAGTGAGCCCAAGTCATCGATATAGCGGCCATCTCCGCGCGAAACGAGCAGGGCATGGTTTCGGGAAACGGTGACATCATCGAGAAACACCCCTGCGTCCGGGCTTCGCCCGATGGCCAGCCGTTCCTCGTCCATGGGAAATGCTTCACCGGCGCGGCCGCCGCCGCTGCGGATCACCAATGCGGCACCGGTTCGGGCAACTTCGGCATCAATGTCGACGGCCTCGATTTCGCCGGTTTCACCGACCTGATAGGTGGATGTGCCAGGTTCCTCGGCACCCTCCCGGCGGCCGATGAAATTCCCGCATTTCTGACAGTAATTGGCGGCCTCGGGGTTCACAAAACCGCATTCTGGACAGTGGGTCGCCATGCGGGGCATTATACGGCCAGACCCTAACCTTCAACTGCGGGTTTACTGTTGGGCCGTTTCTGCCGATTCCTCGGACTGCCGGGCATCGACCAGATCCTTACCGACCCGGGCGTAGAGGTAGGTTGCGACGACCCCCAGCACAATGCCGATCGCCAACAAAACAGTGCTTGCCCACGTATCGATGATCAAGGCGAGGCAGAGGGAAGCCATCACCGGGAAAACCGCGACCCGGCCGAACCAGTTGACTTCGATATCCACGCCGTGGGATAGCCCCCATCTCGCCAATATCAGGGTCGCGATCTCCCGCAACAGAAGCAGGGCGAGCATCCAGCGCGGCAGCAATTCGAAATGCCAGCAGACAACGAGGCCCGAGAGAATCGTAAGCCGGTCGAGCACCGGGTCCATCAAGGCGCCGAGACGGCTGTATTGCCCGGTTACGCGAGCCAGGAAACCATCTACGTAGTCTCCCCCGGCAATCAGGAAGAAGAGCAGCGCCGCCGGCCAGCTCTGGCCGTCTCCCGAGTTGAAAGCAAGGACCAGAAAAAACGGTATGGCCACCAGGCGCAGGTAGCCGATCAGGTTCGGCAGGGTGAAGGGGCGAAGCGGCTGGCCGGCCCGGGTCGGGGCGGGCTCGGCCCCGGTCCGGTCGAGCCCGAACAGGCGGCGAACCTTGCCCTTGCCGAAGGGTGCCGCGTCGCCCATCAGCCCTGGCCGGACAACGCCCGCACGAGTTCGGCCACCGCGCCGGGGGCACCCTCGACCGGGATACGGTGTTCCTTGCCGCTTCCTCTTTCGGTGGCCTCGAAGATGCCTTCGGCCAGACCACGTCGGCCTGCCACCACTCTCAGGGGGCAGCCAAGCAGTTCGGCGTCGGTGAGTTTCTGTCCCGGTCCGGCATCCCGGTCGTCATAAATGACTTCGATGCCCGCCCCGTCCAGTTCTTCGTAAAGGCGATCGGCAGCCACCCTCTCGGGTTCCCCGGTCTTCGAGAGCGAAACCAGATGCACCTGCCAAGGCGTGAGGGGCATCGGCCAGGCAAGACCCTTCTCATCCGCGAACTGTTCAGCCGCCGCAGCCATGATCCGAGCAGGACCGATGCCGTAACTCCCCATCACGACCGGCTTCTCATGGCCGTTCTCGTCGAGAAAGCTGGCGCCGAGCGGGGCGCTGTATCGGGTCCCGAGCTTGAAGATGTTGCCGACCTCTATTGCCGGTTCCAGCCTGATCGGCTCGCCGCTGTCGGTTGTGTCCCCTGCGACCACCGCGCGGATATCGCCTTCCTCGAAGTTGAAATCCCG
>JBGAOF010000082.1:0-8415 GCA_044221915.1 Solirubrobacterales bacterium | reverse complement strand
CGATCCGCAAGGAGAACGTCAAAGCGGTCTTCCCCGAGGAGTCGGTCCCGCCCGGGCTCTCGGACGCGGTCGCCCGCGACACCGGTGCCAGTACCGGCTACACGCTTTACGGCGACACGCTCGGCCCAGCCGGATCGCCTGGTGAAACCTGGCTGGGAATGATGAAGTCGAATACCGACAACCTCATGCTCGGCATGACCGGCGGCCGGAAGGACTGCTTCGGCACAACCGGATGAACGGCAACTCCGACAGGCCGATAGTGCTCACCCGCCACGCCGCCCTCGGATACGAGGACGGTGTGGTGCTGCGCGACCTCGAGTTCGAGGTTCCGCCGGGCTCCCGGGTCGGTGTGCTCGGGCCCAACGGCGGCGGCAAGACGACCCTCTTCCGCGCCCTCCAGGGCGAGATCGAACCGATTTCGGGGAGGCTCGAGGTGAACGCGAGCTGCGCCACGGTCCAACAGACCGACCGCTCGCGGCTCGACTACCCGGTATCG
This sequence comes from Solirubrobacterales bacterium, assembly GCA_044221915.1. Lineage (GTDB taxonomy): Bacteria > Actinomycetota > Thermoleophilia > Solirubrobacterales > 70-9 > 67-14. Next base: position 7,919 of record JBGAOF010000082.1, on the reverse strand, counting down.
GCGCTCGACGTCGCCACGATGGGCACCCTGGCCGGACTGCCCTGGTGGAAGCGCCCCGGCCGGGCCGAGAGACGGAAGGCCCGCGAATCCCTGGCCATGGTCGGCCTCGAGGACCGCGCCCGGGACCACTTCGGCAGCCTCTCCGGCGGTCAGCGCCAGCGGGTGCTGATTGCTCGAACCCTGACTTCCGGAGCGAACCTGCTGCTCATGGACGAGCCCTTCACCGGCCTCGACGCACCCAGCGAGGCACTCCTCGAGTCACTGATCGACCGGCTGGCGCAGGACGGGAAGACGATCATGATCGCCACCCATGAGGTCGAACAGGCCTCGCGTTGGGACCTGGTGCTCTGTCTCAACAAGACCCAGATCTCTTTCGGGAGCCCGGCCGAGGCGATCAGCCGTCCGGTCCTCGAGGCGACCTATGGCGGGCACATCGTCGAGATCCCCGGGCAGCCCGAACTGGGTGTGCTGCCGGCCCACCATCACCATCACGACGACGAAGCCGAAGAGGCGAACCGGTGATCGACTGGCTACTCGAGCCGCTCCGCTTCGGCACTTCGTTGAGGGCGCTGATCGAGGTGACCCTGATCGGCGTGGCCGGGGGCGTGGTCGGCTGCTGGGTGATCCTCTACCGGGTCTCCTACAGCGCCGAGTCGCTCGCCCACGGACTGCTGCCCGGACTCGTCGCGGCCACGCTGCTGGGGCTCCCGATCCTCCTCGGGGGCGCGGTGGGGATCGTCGCCGCGGCGATCCTGATCGCCCTGGTCAACCGCTTTGCCCGCGAGAGCGCCGACACCGCGATCGCGGTCGTGATCACCGGCCTCTTCGGATTCGGCGTGCTGCTGGCGCTCTCGCCGGATACCCCGCCGGGAACCGCGGAGCTCCTCTTCGGCGATCTGCTCGGCGTTTCCGACAGCGAGCTGCTCACCTCGGCCGGCATCCTGCTGGTCGTCATCGCCTGTGTCTGGCTGATGCACGACCGGCTGCTGGCCGCCGGGTTCGACGCCGGCTCCGGCCCCTCGCTCGGCCTCTCCCCTTCCGTCATGTCGGGCCTGGTGCTGGTCCTGGTCGCGCTCACCGTCCTGGTCGGCGTGCAGGGGCTCGGCAACCTGCTCGTCGCCGCGGTCCTCGTCACCCCGGCCGCGGCCGCCCGCCTGCTGACCGACCGCTTCCGCCCGATGCTGATCCTGGCCGTCGCGACCGCGCTCCTTGCCGGGATCGTCGGGATCTATCTCTCCTACTATCTGAAGGTGGCGGCGGGGGCCTCGGTGGTGGCCGTCCTGGTTCTCGCCTATCTCGCAGCCGCGGCCGCCGCGACCCTCCTGCCCCGCACAATCCGACCGGCTAGCCTGAACACATGACCCCGACCACCGCCAAGACCTGGGCCGAATCGGCCTGTGAGCGGATCTCGGAAGCCGGACTCCGGCGGAGCATACCCCGGCAGCGCGTGGTCGACCTGCTGGACCAGCAGGACTGTGCGATCACCGCCCTGGAGATCGATGCCCGACTGGACCGGGTCGGCCGGGCCACCGTCTATCGGGCGATCGAACAACTCGAGGAACTCGGGCTGGTCCGCAAGGTCGACCTCGGCGGCTCCGCCTTCGGCTACGAAAAGGTCGAACCGTCAGGGCACCACCATCACCACATCGTCTGTGACGAATGCGGCAAGGTCGAACCCTTCGAGGACGATGCCCTCGAAGAAGCGATCCACGAGATCCACCGCAAGGGCTTCAAGCTCGAATCACACGAAGTGACCCTGCACGGCCACTGCGCCGACTGCGACTAGTTCATCGTGATGACAAACCGGGCTAGGGAACGCGCTCAACCAGAGCGAACCCGCAGTTGCTGAATGTTGCGGCAGCCTTGGCGCTGATCTGGCGAACTCCATCAACCTTGGATCCCTGGATCTGAGTCTTGAAGAACCCGGAGCGGTTTGACCGGGCAGCACCAACAATCCTGGGCTTCGATCCCCCAAGCGGGAGTGCCGTGATCTTTACTCTGGTAGATCTCGCCGGCACGACCTTTCCCGTGATCCTCACCTTCGCTTTGCTCTTGACGGTGTAAGTGCCCATTCCCGGCTTCCTGCCCTTCACCCAGAGGAGGATCCATGGCTTCAATTTTCCGGGTGTCAAGAGGGGAACCTGAAGCTCTTGAGTGGGTGCGCCGTCTCCCAGTTCAGAAACGGAGATCCCTGCTCCGATCTTTCGGTTTCGCCACGGTCGAGCTGTCACCTTCATGGGGAACTCAAGTGTGGTCGAGGCGTGAGGTGGCATGGTCACTCGGTAACTGATTTCGCCGGCCGAGCTCAAGCCGACCTCGCAGATACCAGTCGGGCCCACCGGACCGGTCGGGAAACCGACCATAGGTTCGATAGCTCCCGGACCATCCAACAGCGGGGACATGTCGTCCAATGGACTCCCCAAGTACCCGTCTGGCCATCCCGGCGTCGCCAGCGAGATCCGAAAGTCCGCGGCATTGCTCGACGTAGTCATAGGCAAGGAGTAGGTGACCTTGGATCCCGGAGCCGGTAGGCGGATTTGGTCGAGAGTAACCGAACCGAGCTGGGGGATCTCCGCCACCGCTGGCGTAGCCGACACTCCCGCAAGAGTGATCATGCCAACCGCGATTAGTGACTTAGTCCTTCTGGGCTTCATGGATTTCATGGGCTTCTCCTAAGGCCGTGAAAGGAAGTGACCAGGGCGCTGCTGACGGATCAGCGGACCACGCGGATGTCAATCCCGAGGTCGAGGTCGGCCCATGCCTGGTCGGCAGTGAGTACCGGGAACTCCATCCTCGCTGCGAGAGCGAGGCAGGCGCGATCGGCCAGGGAGAGGCCAAGGTAGCGGGTCAGCGGTCGCATTCGCGAGGTTTCGATCGAGTCGTCATAGGTGAATTCCTCGACCAGGAGAGCGGAGAAGAGGGCTCCACGATCAGCCAGTTCCTGCGCAAACGCCCCGGGATCGAGGCCTCCTTCGCAGACGCGTGTGAATACCTCCGAGAGGTTCACCGTCGAGATGACCGAGCCCTCCGCCAACGCATGAGCTACGTCTTCCGCCCCCGGCTCCATCCTCAGATAGGCCAGGAAGGCGGATGCATCGAGAACCGACTCGCCAAAGTTCATCCGTCCCTGGGAGGTCGTTCGTATCGCTCTTCTTCCCGCTTCGCTTCAAGCCGTCGTTCGGCGATCAGCTCGTCAACCAATGATTTATCTGGTGGGGCAAGGTCAGCCAGCATCCCCATGCTTGCCCTGGCGATAGCGGCATAGGTTCGCAGCCGGATCGTGCCGTCCTGTTCGGTGTCGACAGCGAATCGGCAGCCTGGCTCCAGCTCGAGTTCCTTGCGCAGCTCCGCCGGAAGCACGATCCTGCCCCGGTCCCCGAGTACCACCTGATTGCGCTTGCGGGACCTACCCGTTTTGTGGGACATACGAAAATCGTACCACCCCGATTGACGGCAGAAAGTCGCCTCTCGCCAGGCGCCACCAACCTGGGCGGGTGGATGCCAGGGGCCTCCAGGGGGCTATTCCCACTCGATGGTGCCGGGAGGCTTGCTGGTGATGTCGTAGGCGACGCGATTGACCCCGGCGACTTCATTGATGATGCGGTTCGAGACCTTCTCCAGCACTTCGTAAGGGATCCTCGCCCAGTCGGCGGTCATCGCATCCCGGGAGGTGACCGCCCGGATCACCACCGGGTAAGCGTAGGTACGTCCGTCCCCCTGGACCCCGACCGAGCGAATCACCGGCAACACACAGAAGAACTGCCAGAGATCCCGGTACATGTTGGCTGCCCCGACCTCCTCGTGGAGGATGTGGTCGGCGTGGCGCAGGATGTCGAGCCTCTCCCGCGTCACCTCCCCGCCGACGACCCGGATGCCGAGGCCCGGGCCCGGGAAGGGCTGGCGCCAGACCATCCGGTCAGGCAGATCCAGTTCCGTCCCGACCGCGCGCACCTCATCCTTGAAAAGCATCCTGAGCGGCTCAACCAGCTCGAACTGGAGATCTTCGGGCAGACCGCCGACGTTGTGATGCGACTTGATCGTCGCCGCGTGATCGGAACCACCGGACTCGATCACATCCGAATACAGGGTGCCCTGCACCAGAAAATCGGCACCTTCGATCCTGGTCGCCTCTTCCTCGAAGACCCGGATGAACTCCTCACCGATGATCTTGCGCTTTGTCTCGGGATCGGTCACACCGGCCAGCCGGCCAAGAAAGCGATCTTCGGCATCGACATGCACCAGGGGGATCCCGAAATGCTGGAAATCCTCGACCACCTGATCGGCTTCGTTCATCCGCATCAACCCGTGATCGACAAAAACGCAGGTGAGCCGGTCACCGATCGCTTCGTGAACCAGCTTCGCCGCGACGCTGGAATCAACTCCCCCGGAAAGGCCACATATCGCCTTGCCGTCGCCGATCTGACCGCGAATCGCCTCAACCTGTTCCGCCACGATCGAAGCGGCACTCCAATGCGACTCGCAACCCGCCACTTCGCGGAGGAACCGCTTCAGGACCTCGGTGCCGTAGGGGGTGTGGACGACTTCGGGATGGAACTGGATCCCGTAAAGCTGCCTGGAGCCGGATTCCAGGGCGGCCACCGGTGACCCAGGGGTCGAGGCGACCGGGGTGAACCCCTCCGGCGCCTCGAAAACGGCGTCGCGATGACTCATCCAGCAGGTCTGGTCCTGCGGCAGGCCGCCGAGCAGGATTCCACCGTCACCCGTGACGGTGAGGTCCGTGCGGCCGAATTCCCCCGCTTCGGCCGCCTCGACCCTTCCCCCGAGGGCATGGGCCATCGCCTGCATCCCGTAACAGATCCCCAGCACCGGGATGTCCAGGCCGGTAAGCCAACCGGGGAACTCGGGGGCTTCCGGATCGTGGACCGATGCGGGGCCGCCCGAGAGAACGAGTGCCTTGGGATTGCGGGCCTCGATCTCCCCGATCGCAGTCGAGGCCGGCAACAACTCGGCAAAAACGCCGCACTCTCGGATGCGGCGGGCGATGAGCTGGGAGTACTGGCCCCCGAAATCGAGGACCAGTACTTCCTCGGTTGTTGCGACCGTCATCAGTCGTCGGCCACTTCGACACCGGCAGACACGGCCGCCCGGCCGTTCGAGCCCATGCCGACAGCCTGCTCCGTCTGGAGTTTCTTGCCCTCGGTCATGAGGGCCGGCGCGATCATCATTTCCGCCCGCTGGAAGGAGCGAATGTCCTCATAGCCGGTTGTTGCCATGGAGGTCCGAAGGGCACCCATCAGGTTGAAAGTGCCGTCGTTCTCGTGGGCCGGGCCGAGCAGGATTTCCTCCATGGTGCCGTCCTGGACCGTGGTGACCCTGGTGCCCCGCGGCAACGAGGAGTGGAAGGTCGCCATGCCCCAGTGGTAGCCCCTGCCTGGTGCCTCCTTGGCCCGGGCCAGCGGCGAGCCGATCATCACTGCGTCGGCGCCACAGGCAACTGCTTTGGAGATGTCACCGCCGGTTCGCATGCCACCGTCACCGATCACGTTGACGTATTCGCCGGTTTCGAGCATGTGCTGGGAGCGGGCCGCCGCCACATCGGCGATCGCGGTCGCCTGCGGAACTCCGATCCCGAGCACGCCCCGGGTGGTACAGGCGGCACCCGGCCCGACTCCGACCAGGACGCCAACCGCTCCGGTCCGCATCAGGTGAAGGCCGGTCGAGTAGGAGGCGCAGCCGCCGACCACGGTCGGAACCGGTACGTCGGCGATGAACTCCTTCAGGTTGAGCGGCTCGACCGATGTCGAGACATGCTCGGCCGAAATCACAGTTCCCTGGACAACCAGAATGTCCAGTCCGGCCTCGATCGCCACTTCGTAATACTGCTGGACGGACTGGGGCGTGAATGATCCACAGGCGACCGCCCCGGCCTCCTTTATTTCAGCCACCCGCTGCGCAATCAGTTCAGGTTTGACCGGCGTCGAGTAGATCTCCTGCATCAGGGCCGTGGCATCGTCCCGCGAGGAGCTGGCGATCCTGGCGAGCTTCGCCTCGGCATCTTCGAACCGGGTCCAGATCCCCTCCAGGTTCAGAACCCCGAGCCCACCGAGCTTGTGGACCAGAACCGCGGTTTCCGGGCTGACCACACCGTCCATCGCCGAAGCGACCAGCGGCAGGTCAAATCGGTACGGGCCGAGGGTCCAGCTGATGTCGATGTCATCAGGGTCCCGGGTCCGTCGGGAAGGAACGATGGCCACATCGTCGAATCCGTAAGCGCGTCGGCCTTTCTTGCCTCGGCCGATCTCAATTTCCAATCTAGGTCCTCCAGGGCTTCAGGGTGAAGTCGGGGACATTACGTGTCCCCGCGGACGTATGAACAGAGACTACGCCTCTGCCACTGTCGGCGTTTCCGATCGGCATCCCGGCTGGCACCGTCCGGCCCGCGGCCGGGAGGATTCAGACTTCCGCCGGAAGCTGGAGCTGCCTGACTTCCACGTTTCCGAGCAGGCTCTCGGCCCGGCGGCGGTCGATCCAGCCCGCGCCCAGATGCTGAGTTGATTCGGCCCCGCAGGCCACCCCGTAGGCCAGGCATTCCTCGGGACTGCCGCCGTCATAACGGGCAGCGATGTAACCGGCGACAAAGGCATCGCCGGAGCCGACCGTGGATATCGGTTCCAGCGTCTCGATAACCGCCTCCAGAACCCGCCGCTCTTCGCCTCTGCCGACCATTGCCACACAGCCGTCCGGCAAGGTGATCGCCGCTTCCGCAGGCCCCATATCCACCAGTTCGGAAAGCGCGCCGAACATCTCGGCCCTGGACTCGAACTCGTTGCCCACCAGTTCCTCCGCCTCAAGCCGGTTCGGGGTGATCATGTCTGGTCCCGCGCGCATTCCGGCCGACATCGCCTCCCCCTCGGAGTCGAGCAGGACGGTCATGCCGGCGCTTTTCATGGCCTCGACCAGGCGGGCGTAGAAATCGACATCAACGCCGGGAGGCAGGCTGCCCGCGAGCACGCAGAGCCGGGCACCCCCGGCGAGGTAGTCGAGGCGCTCGATGAACGCATCAAGCTCCCCGGGGCTGACCCTGGGCCCGCGTTCGTTGACCTCGGTTTGCTCGCCCGTCGTGGGGTCGATCAGCGCGAGATTGAATCGTGTCTCTTCCGAGATCCTGGTGAAGTCGGTGAGCAGGCCTTCTTCCCCGAGTTGTCGCAGGACCCGGTCGCCGTTGCCACCACCGACCAGTCCGGTTGCGATGACCGGACGGCCGAGCAGCCCGAGTGCCCGGGCGACGTTGATGCCCTTGCCACCGGGGACCGTTCGGGTCTCGACCGATCGGTGCCGGTGCCCGAGACGGAAGTTCGGAACGGTAACCGTGCGGTCAATCGCCGCGTTCATGGTCACGGAAATGATCATCGTGTCTTCCTGAGCACCCGCTTCAGCCTCTTCCTCGTGCTGTCCTCCCGGCGTCTTCTCACCAGAAGCAGCAACCCAAGTATGGCGAAGAAAGCAAGGCCGAGCAGCGCGCCGATCCATAGCGGGTTGCCGAGCAAGCGGTCAACCACGGTCGGTTCTTCAATCGTGCGGCCGGCAAACAACGGAACCCGGGCAAAGGGCTTGCCGTCGAGTGAAACGGTCGCAAAGCCGAGTTCCTTTCCCGCCAGGAGTGGCCCCTCGACCTCGGCCGGCAGGTCGGTCGCAACGCTGAGCCTCTCACCCTTGCGGGCGCCGATCCTGACCCGGCGCCGGGAGAGCACCGGCAAGTCCTGGTCTTCGTAGCGGACCGGAATCGTGGCGACCGGGCGGCCCACCTTCACCGGCACCTTCTTCTCGATCCGCACCTGGAACGGCTGCATCCACTACACGCCGGCCGCCGGGCTCTACCCGAGCTTCACCGCGACGCCGCTGACGGGTGCTTCGCCGCTGAACGTCGCGTTCACCGACACGACCTTCACCTCGGATCC
>JBGAOF010000081.1:0-8472 GCA_044221915.1 Solirubrobacterales bacterium | reverse complement strand
GAGCCGGTCCGGCTCGCCAACCCCCTTTCCGAAGACCAGTCGGTCATGCGGACCGTCCTGCTCGGTTCCGTCCTCGGGGCCGCCCGCCGAAATCTCGCCCGCGGGGCCGACCGGATTGCTCTCTTTGAATCGGGCCGTGTATACCTGCCCGCCGGCGAATTCGGCCCCGGCCCTCTCGGCGGCGATTTCCCCGGGAACACCAGACCGCCTTCGAATGAGCCACAGCACCTTTGTGCGGTAGCTGTCGGTCCGATCCGGCCCCCATCGTGGGGCGAGGAAACTGGGCCGTCCGGCTTCTTCGCGCTGAAGGCGGTGCTTGAACATCTGGCCGCCGGGCTCGGCACGGCGGTCACTGTAGCGAGAGTAGCCGGTGCACCGCCCCAGCCGTTCCTGCACCCCGGGAAGTCCGGTGTGGTGAGTATCGGTGACCAGCCGGTTGGCTGGATCGGCGAGTTGCACCCTCTCGTCGCCACCGCATATGACCTTGAGCAGGCGGTTGCTTTCGAGATCTCCCTCGCTGACCTTCTGGAAGCAGCGACTTCGGGTGAAGAGTCCTACCGGGATTTCACGGCCTTTCCTCCGGTGGACCGGGATCTCGCGATTCTGGTCGCCGATGAGGTTGCCGCCGAGTCCGTCACCAGCCGGGTGAAACAGGCCGGAGGCAACCTGCTCACTGCCGTCACCGTCTTCGATGTCTACAGCGGAGACGGGGTGGCCGACGGAGAAAAGAGCCTCGCATTGCGCCTGCGGTTCCGGGCCGATGACCGGACTCTGAGCGACGAGGAGATCGAACCGGTCTGGGCGAAGATCATCGCGGCGCTGGAGGGGATCGGGGGCAGACTCCGTGGTTGAGTCCGGACAGCCCGTGGCCGAAGGCGGCGCCCGTGCCCGGGTGCTTGTGGCCGGTGCGACCGGGTACGCCGGCGCGCTCACCGCGCAACTGGTGTGGGATCACCCCGGACTGGAACTCGCCGGGATCACCGCCAGGTCGGAAGGCGGCCGGAGGCTGAGTGACCTCTACCCGAGGTACACGGTTCCCCTCGTGCTGAAAGAGCTGGAGGAATCCGACTTCGACAATGTTGAAGTCGGCATTGTCGCCTACCCGCACGGGGCGGCGGCCCCGGTAGTGGCGGCGATGAGGGGGCGCGGGCTGCTGGTGGTTGACCTCTCGGCTGACTTCCGTTTTGACGACCTTCCCGAATACGAGAAGGCCTACGGTCCTCACTCCGAACCGGAACTGCTTGACGGGGCCGTCTACGGGCTGCCGGAGCTTTACCGCGAACAGATTGCGGCCACGGAACTCGTAGCCAACCCGGGTTGCTATCCGACCGCCACAATTCTGGCCCTGGCGCCGCTCGCGCGGGCTGGCCTGATTGAGGATGTGGTCATTGACGCCAAGTCCGGGGTTTCCGGGGCGGGCCGGGGCGGTGGTGAAGGCACCGCCTTCGTGGCGATCACCGAAAACGTCACCGCATACAAGGCCTCGGGTCACCGTCACCGGCCGGAGATCATCGAAAAGCTGGCGCTGGCCGCCGGAGAGGGAGCCGGGGCAGCTCCCGAGCGCCTCACTTTCGTGCCTCACCTCGTTCCCGTCGATCAGGGGGAACTGGTCAGCTGCTACGTGAATCCGGGCCGGGCCGTGGAGCAGTCGGAACTCGACCGGATCTTCGCCGATGCCTACGGCAGCGAGCCGTTTGTGAGGCTTCGCGACGTTCCCCCCGGCATGCGGGATGTGCGCGAGAACAACCAGTGCCAACAATACCCGCTTGTGACCGACGACAGGATCCTGGTTGAATCGGCGATCGACAACCTCTGGAAGGGTGCCGCATCCCAGGCGATTCAGAACCTGAACCTGATGCTCGGCCTGTCCGAGACGGAGGGCCTGCGATGAGTGGCTACCCCAGCCTGAGTGAACCCCCGGGAGAGGACTTCTTCCGCTCGCGGTGGGTCGATGCCCCGGAGGACGTCAGCTTTCGTGACGCGGCAGAACTCCCGGAAGGCTTTCGAGCCGGTGGCGTCGCCTGCGGACTGAAGGGCGGCGGTGCGACCGACCTGGGCGCGGTCGTTTGCGACAGTGACACAACGGGCTCGGCAATCCTGCTGACCGCAAACGCCGCTGCTGCTGCACCGGTGCGGGTCTGCCGGGAGAGGCTGCTGGCCGGCGGGATCCGCGCGGTGATAGTGAACTCGGGCAATGCCAACGCCGCGACCGGTGAGCAGGGCATTCGCGATGCCCTGGCGATGCGTGACGGACTGGCAGCCGAGCTGGGTCTTGAGCCGGAAACGGTTGCGGTCGCGGAAACCGGGGTGATCGGTGTGCCGATGGACATGCATGCGGTCCGGTCCGGGATCGCTGGCCTTGCCCGGTCGCTCGCAGCCGGCGGCGGGATCGGTTTTTCGGAAGCGATCATGACGACCGACAAGTGGCCGAAACGGGTGACCCTTTCGGCCGGTGGCGTCACTCTCTCGGCCCAGGCCAAGGGTGCCGGAATGATCGAGCCCGGTTTCGCGACGATGCTTTGTTTCATTCAGACCGACGCGGCGATCCCGGACCCGGAGGGGGTCCTTCGCAAAGCGGTGGCAGGCTCCTTTGAACGGATCACGGTCGACGGGCAGATGAGCACCAATGACACGGTGCTGCTCCAGGCCAGCGGCACCGCCGGAATTGACCTGCCGGACGGCCTGCTTGACGCGGTCCTGCTCCAGCTTGCGCTGGAAATCGTCTCGGACGGGGAAGGGGCCAGCCGGGTCGGGCGGATCGAGGTGACCGGCGCGGCCGATCAGGCCGAGGCGGAGCGTGTTGCCCGCCGGATCGCCAACTCACCGCTGGTCAAGACCGCCCTGCTGGGACGGGATCCGAACTGGGGCCGAATCGCCCAGGCCGCGGGGCATGCTCTCGCCGGTGAGGACATCGGCGAACTTGGTCCCGGGGCGATCGAGGCAGATGACATCGCCCGGGGTGGCCGGGAGGCGGAACTTGCCCTCCGGCTTGACCGGGGGGATGCCTCGGCCCACGTCTATTTCAGTGACCTGACCCATGAGTACATCGTGATCAACGCGGACTACACGACCTAGACCCGGCATCATCCGGCGGGCCCGAACCAAGGAAAGCGAAATGGATTCCCAGAACAAGGCAGAACAGACCGCCGGATCAGGCAGCGGCCTGCTCGATGACGAGAACGTCAACGTGCTGCTCGAAGCGCTGCCCTACATCCGTGAATTTCACGGCAAGACGGTGGTGATCAAGTACGGAGGGGCTGCCATGCGCGATGAATCCCTGCGCCAGGCTTTCGCGGCCGATGTGGTTCTGCTCAAGTACGTGGGGCTGAACCCGGTGATCATTCACGGCGGCGGGCCGGAGATCACCAGGTACATGAACCGGATGGGGATCGAAGTGCGGTTCCAGCACGGTTTGCGGGTCTCGGACGCCGAAACCGTTGAAATCGCCAAGATGGTCCTGCTCGGCAAACTCAACGCCGAACTGGTCGGCCGGCTGGACCGGGCCGGTGCCCGGGCGGTCGGTCTCTCCGGGGAGGACGGCGGCCTCTTTGAGGTGTCACCCGTGGCCAACGCCGAAGAGGTCGGCTTCGTCGGCGATATAGAGCGGGTTGACATCGACGTTCTCAACCACATCGCCGAGGACTATGTCCCGGTGATCGCCTCGGTCGGTTCCGACCGGGAGGGCAATTCCTACAACATCAACGCCGACGAGGCGGCCGGCAAGGTCGCCGCGGCACTCGGCGCCTTCAAGGTCATTTTCCTGACCGACATCGTTGGCTGGCTGGAAGACCCGGAAGATGAATCGACACGGATTTCGGTCACCGATGTCAGCGCGGTCGAGCAGGCCCTGGAGTCAATTTCGGGAGGTATGCGCCCCAAGCTCACCGCCTGTGTCAACGCGATCAGGGGCGGGGCCCAGAACGCTTACATAATCGACGGGCGGCGCCCGCATTCACTCCTGCTCGAACTTTTTACCGACGCCGGTATCGGGACCATGGTGACCCCTTGAACGAGCAGCTCCGGGCCGACGAGGCCCGCTACGTAATGCAGACCTACAAGCGCGCGCCGGTTGAGTTCGTACGCGGCGAAGGTGCGCTCCTCTTTGATGATGAGGGACGCGAATACATTGATTTCCTGGGCGGGATTTCGGTCGCCTCGGTCGGTCATTGTCATCCCGCGGTGGTCGCGGCCGTTTCCGGGCAGGCTGGCGAACTGCTTCACGTTTCTAACCTCTTCTACACCGCTCCCATGGTGGAGCTCGCCCGGCGGCTCTCGGCGGGTTCGCTCGGTGGCAAGGTGTTTTTCTGCAATTCGGGGACCGAAGCAAACGAATGCGCGATAAAGATCGCCCGCAAGGCCGCCCGTTCCCGCGGGGTGACGGACCCCGAGATCGTTTCCTTCGAAGGAGACTTCCACGGTCGCAGCTACGGTGCCCTTTCGGCCACCCCGGGACTGGCCGCAAACCCGGATTTCCAGCCGATGCTGCCGGGGTTCCGGTCGGTTCCCTTCGATAACGCAAAGGCGCTTGCCGACGCGGTCGGCCCGCAGACGGCAGCCGTGCTGATCGAACCGATTCAAGGGGAGGCGGGGGTCTTCCCAGTTTCAGATGCGACCTTGCTCGCGGCGCGCAAGGCCTGCGATGAAAGCGGCGCCCTGCTGATCTTCGATGAGGTCCAGACCGGGATCGGCCGGACCGGGTCGCTCTGGGCCTTCGAACAGGGTCCCGTCCGCCCGGACCTGATCACCATCGCCAAGGCTCTCGGGGGTGGTGTGGCAATCGGTGCCTGCGTGGGCAATCCGCAGACAGGCGAGGTGCTTTCTTTCGGTGATCACGGATCGACTTTCGCGGCCGGCCCGGTTGCCGCCCGGGCCGCCCTGGCCGTGCTCGACCTGGTGGATGAGCCTTCGATGCTGCGCCGGGTCAGGGCGCTTGGGGCGAGCCTTTCTGCCGCTCTTGCCGCATTGGACGGCGTCGCCGAGGTCCGCGGCCGGGGACTGATGCTCGGGGTCCGGCTCGAAGACGGGATTGATTCGGCCCGGCTCAACGCCGAGCTGCTTCGGCTGGGACTGGTCGCAAACGCGCCCCGGCCCGATTCGCTGCGCTTCCTGCCTCCCTTTGTGCTGACCGACGAGCAGGCCGGACGGGCGGTGGCACTGATCGGGGATGCTCTGGCCGGGTACCATCCGGTCGAATCGAAGTGACTGGAGCCAAGTGATGAGTGATGACAGAACCCGCGTGATGCGAAACGGCGAGCCACCCCGCCAGGGTCGCGATGACGGACCGCATTACACGCCCGAGGAAAAGCAGAAGCACCTTCGCAACCTGATCATTGTGCTGATCGCCGTGATCGTCGGCCTGATCATCGCCGTGGTCGTGATCAGCTCCGGCGGCGATTCGGACAAGACTGCGACAACCGGTGACACCGCGGTGACCACCCCGGTCGTACCGGTGACTCCGACCGGCACCACCGGAACCACCGGAACCACCGACACTTCGGATGACGACGGTGGGGTGACTCCCCCCGCGACCGATACGGGAACCGACGGAACCGGCGGCATCACCCCTGACACGGGCACCGGTACCGACACCGGGACCGGCACCGACACCGGAACGGGAACGGGCACCGATTCGGGCGGTGTCTCGCCCGACACCGGCACCGACTCGGGCAACAGCAGCGGCGGGATCGGCCCCGGATGACCGAGATCTCACTCGAATCGCTTCCGGGACCGGTCGCCTCCTACGAGGCCCGCCCGGAAGAAGTGAACCGCGTCGTGCTGCTCTATTCCGGCGGTCTCGACACCAGCGTGATGCTGCATTGGATCCAGAAGGCCTATGAGGCCGAGGTCGTCACCCTGACCGTCAATCTCGGCCAGCCTGGCGAGGACTATGACGCGATTCTCGACAAGGCGAAGGCGATGGGCGCGGTCGAGACCGTGGTGATCGACGCCCGCGAGGAGTTCGCCGAGGATTTTGTGCTGCCGGCAATCAGGGCCAACGCCCTCTACGGCGGCGGCTACCCGCTGTTCACTTCGCTCGGTCGCCCGCTGATCGGCAAGCTCGGGGTTGAAGTCGCCGCGGAGTTCGGCTGCGACACTCTCGCCCACGGCTGCACCGGAAAGGGCAACGACCAGGTGCGACTCGAAGGGACAGTCGCCACCCTGAACCCGGACCTGAAGATGATCGCGCCGGTTCGTTCCTGGCAGATCGGACGGGAGGAGGAACTGGAGTACTGCCGCCGGCACGGGATCCCGCTGAAGGGCGGAACCGAGGTCTCCCCCTACTCGATCGACGACAACCTTTGGGGGCGTTCCTCCGAGGGACGGATTATCGAGCAGCTTGACAGCCCCCCGCCGGATGATGTCTTCCAGCTTGTCACCCGTCCCGAGGAGGCGCCCGACGAGCCGGAGTACGTGACGATCGGCTTTGAGTCCGGTCGGCCGGTCAGCTTCAACGGCGAGCGCCTGGACCTCGTGCCGCTGCTGGAAGCGGCCGCCGAGGCCGGTTGCCGGCACGGCTGCGGGATCGTCGACCACATCGAGGATCGCATCGTCGGCCTCAAGGTGCGGGACATCTACGAGGTGCCGGCTTCGGCTCTTGTGCTGACCGCGCATCAGGATCTCGAAAAGGTTGTCTCGACCATCCACCAGAACAACTTCAAGCATTCGCTGGACCGCCATTGGGCCTACATGGTCTACGCCGGGCTCTGGTACGAGCCGCTGCGCCATGATCTCGACGCGTACATGGAGTCGGCCAATGAATTCGTGACCGGCGAGGTGAAACTCAAACTGTTCAAGGGGTCAGTAACTCCGGTCGCACGGAAGTCGGATTTTGCCGTCTACGATGAGAACCTTGCTTCTTTCGGGGCTTCGGGCGGGGATTTCTCCCAGAACGCCGCCCCGGGATTCATCGAATTGTTCTCATTGCAAAGTCGCATGGCGCATCAGGTCCGCAACCGCGAAAGCTAATGGAGGAAGGCAAGTGATCTACAAGCTGATCGGAATGGCGGTCGTCAAGCTCGGCCGGGTGTTTCTGCGTCGCAAGGCGTCTGCGAATCGCGGCTTGCTGGCCGGGATCGGTGCCGCCGTCGTGATCGCCCTACTGGCCGGGATCGCCGGCACGATCGGCTACGCCCTGACCAGGGAAACCCCCGAAGCCTGACGGCGAACCCGCGGCGACGACGGAGTTGTCAGACCTATTTGCTGACAACTCCGCTTTCGGCGCAAGGCATCTTGCGTGTGTGAGCCGATTCACGGGCAGGTGAGGCGTTCACCGCTACGGTGGACACTTCGCATTTTGGCTCCAACTCGAACAGTTTTCGTCGCCCTGGCGGGTGGCTTTTCGCTGGCTTGCGCCTGCGCTTTCCTGCTCTTTTCGCTGAATCCCGTACCGGTATCGGCGGCATCCCCGGAGCAGAAGCAGGATTCTGCCCGCAACCGGATTGAACAGACATCCCGGGCGATCGAGGAAGGAAGCGCCGGAATTGAGGCGGCACAGGCGCGGGCAACGGCTGCGGCCGGTCGGGAGGCCGGGCTCAGCGAACTGATCGCCGACGGCAAACAACGATCGGCCGAACTGGCCGGGCGGCTGGATCGGGCAGAGTCCGCGCTGGAGCGTTCCCGGACACGGCTTGAACGGGCCCGCCGGCTGCTGGCGGAGCGGCTGGTCGCGATCTATGTGAGTGGGGAACAGCCCGGGACGCTCGACCTGGCTCTCGGTGCCGCAGACTTCGGTGAACTGGCTACCGGGAGCGCCTACCTGACCGCCATCCGTGAATCCGATGCGAGGCTCGCAGACCGGGTGGCCGAACTGCGCCACAACCTTTCGGGGCAGGTGGCTGAACTCCACGATGCGCGCAGGGCGGTCGATGAACATGTCTCGGCCCTGAACGATGCCTACGTCCGGATCTCCGCGGCCCGGGCGGCGGCCGAATCGACCGCCGCGAGCCTGGCTGCCGCCAACGCCGGCCGGGAAGGGCAGATCGATTCCCTGAAGCGTGATATCGCGGGCTGGCAGAAGCAGATCCGGCAGCAGCAGCAGGTGACTGCCGAGGAGGCGGAGATTGAAGTCGAGCAGAACCTGGGTGGCCCTTACTCGATCCCGACCTACATAGTGATGTGCGAGTCGGGCGGCGATTACTCGGCGCTCAACCCGTCCAGCGGGGCGGGCGGCGCATACCAGATCATCCCCTCAACCTGGGAGGCGTACGGCGGCACGGGGCTCCCCCAGGAGGCTTCGAAGGCCGAGCAGGACCGCATCGCCGCCCTGATCTGGGCCGATGTGGGCGCCTCCGCCTGGTCCTGCGCCTAACCCCGGCCCCGCCCGCGCCACACCGGCCTCGCGCCACACCGGCCCCGCCACACCGGCCGGCCCCGCTCGCGCCACACCGGCCCCGCCACATCGGCCGGCCCCGCCCCGCCGACGGAGCTCGTGACGTATTGCTGACCATTCTGGTCACCGATGCGTCATTCCCT
>JBGAOF010000080.1:258-8474 GCA_044221915.1 Solirubrobacterales bacterium | reverse complement strand
CTGGTCTGACGGGAAGCAAAGTGGACGGCGTCGACTTAGGATGTCCACCATGAGCAAGCCGACGCTGTTCTCGCTGCCTGGTTCCCACCCCGCCATCAGTGTGAAGCTGATGCTTGATTTCAAAGGCATTGATTTCAGGACGGTCGACCTGATGCCCTTGCTCCACAAGGCCGCGCTGCGCGCCATGGGTTTCCCGGGGACGACTGTGCCGGCACTCAAGTTCAATGGCGAAAAGCTTCAGGGTTCAATTGACATTGCCCGCGCCCTCGACCGGATTGTCCCCGAGCCGCCGCTGCTGCCTCTCGATGAAGAGACTCGCAAGCAGGTGCTGATGGCCGAGGCTTTCGGGGAAGCGGAACTCCAGCACGCTGTCCGGCAGATTCTCTGGAATGCGGTGCGTCGCCAGCCAAAGTCGATCGCAACCTTTCTGGAGGGGTCCAACCTGCCGCTGCCTCCGAAGGTCGCCGCCTACACCAGCGGCCCGATCATCTGGGGTGAGTACAAGGTCAATGATTCAACCGACGAAAATGTCATGACCAACCTGGCCGCGCTTCCTAAGTGGCTGGACCGCCTCGACGCATGGGTAGCTGACGGCACCCTGGGTGGGGAAATCCCGAATGCGGCAGATTTCCAGATCGCGACGAGCATCCGCCTGGCCATGACTCTCCAGGATCTGCGGCCACTGATCGAGAATCGCCCGATCGGCCAGGCCGCAAGCAAGTTGACACCGGTCTATCCGGGCGACGTTCCCCCGGCCCTCCCGGCCGAATGGCTCGAGCCGCTGCGGCGAACCGAAGCGACCTGAACCATCCAAACCCGGCGAGGACACCGGAGCCCGTTCCAGGGGTCGGCAGATACCCGGGCGACGCGGCCCGCTGCCCGGGCGGAAGCCGCTGCCCGGGCCGGCATCGACCTCTTTTTCAGCTAGCGAGGGTGGCGAGGTCCGTGTCGGGGTCGGCCAGGGCGGCCAGGTCAACCGGACGGCGTGACCTGATCAGCCCGGTGATCGTCTCCGACACATCCCAGATGTTCACGTTCATGCCGGCCTGGACACGCCCCTCGTTGAGCCAGAAGGCAATGAACTCACGGCCGTTTTCGTCGCCGCGGATCACCACCTCGTCCCAGTCGGTGGCGAAGCCCGCATATTCCATCCCGAGATCGAACTGATCCGAGTAGAAGTATGGAAGTTCTTCGTAGCTGACTTCCTTTCCGGCCATCGCCTGGCCGGCGGCGAACCCCTGGCGACGAGCATTGGCCCAGTGTTCGACCCGGATGCGACCGTCATAGAAGGGATGAAACTGGTTCGCAACGTCACCGGCGGCGTAGATCCCCTCCACTTCGGTTCGCAGGCCGGCATCAACGGGGATCCCGTTCTCGACCCGGATGCCCGCGGCTTCGGCCAGCCCGGTCCTCGGGATCACACCCACCCCAACCACAACAAGGTCAGCATCAACCACGCCGGCAGAAGTCCGAACCCGCTCGACCCGACCACTGCCCTCGAAAGCCTCGACTCCGGTACTACCCTGGAAATCGACCCCCTGCTCGCGGTGAACGTCCCGGTAGAGGCCGCCGATCCTGGTCCCGAGAACTCTTTCGAGCGGCACCTCCTGCGGCTCGATCATTGTCACCTCGCAGCCCTTCTGCCGGGCCGAGGCGGCGACCTCGGATCCGATCCAGCCAGCCCCGACCACGGCAACCCGGGGCCCTTCCAGGAACCGTTCGCCCAAGGCAGCAGAATCCGCAGCGGACCGCAGGTAGTGGATGCCTTCAAGGTCAGCGCCCGGGACCCCGATCCGCCTCGGTTCGCAGCCGGTGGCCAGCAGCAGCCGGTCATACGGCTCGGGATCGGCCTCTTCGATCAGCACGGTCTTCGCCGCCGGGTCGATACCGGTAACCGAGGTGGATGTCTGAAGGTCGATCCCGTTCTCCGAATAGAACGATTCCTCGTGGACCCACGAAAGGTCATCCCGCTCGCCTCGCAGATAATCCTTGGAGAGGGGCGGGCGCTCGTAGGGCCGCTCCGGTTCGTCGCCGATCAGCACGATCGACCCTTCAAACCCGGCTTCGCGGGCACCTTCGGCTGCCCGCGCACCGGCCAGGCTTGCTCCGACGATCACGATCCGCTCATTGCCAGTCAATTTCGCCTCCGTTCATGTCTGTCTGCCAAACCAACTCCCCGAAACTTACTCCCCGTCCCTCCCGGCCCTGGAGGTCCCGTTCCGACCACCGGCCAGCCCGTCCCACTCCCATCCGCGGCCAGCCTGTCCTACTCCCATCCTCGGCCAGCCCGTGGCCGGCCCAAATCACACCGCGAGAGGACTGGTCAGACCTATTTGCCGAAAATCCGACTCTCGGTGTGCCGGGCGTGGACTCTCGGTGTGCCGGGCGTGGTTTCTCGGTGGGCCGAGGGTGGGGTTGCCGGCCTGCGGGGTGAGACTCTCGGTGTGGGGGGTGGGCTGTTGGTCCGGCCCCTGGGTGCTGCCCGGGTCAGGGGTTGACCGAGATGCCCCGGTCCGGCGGGACCTTGCCGTCCATCAACGCCAGCAGAGATTCCCGGATCGCGTCGGGGCCGCACCCCGTCTGAACCTCCATCCATTCCCGACTGCGATCGGTGAAGCGATCCTGGCTCCGGGCCAGCCGCTGACCGAGACCATCCTCGCCCCAGTCAGCATTGCGCTTGACCACCCTGTCGGGAGCGAAGAAGAACTGCGGCTGCGGGCCCGGAAGCGATGCCCCTTCCTCGGGCAGCATCGACTCCCAGTCGGCGATGCCAACCGCAACGCTGGCCAGGAGCCGGTCCCCGAAATGACCGTGGACCCGTTGGCGCAACTTCGCATTGCCACCGAAATCGACGTAAATGGTGTCGATTCCGGGATCAAGATCCTCCAGGTCGTCATAGGCGATGACTTCCCTCCAGTGGCCGGTATCCCGGGTGAAATCGAGATTTCGAGATGAGGTCAGGCCAACCGTCTCGATCGGGTCATCAAAATCAACCTGAAGCGCATGCCCGAGGCCGAGCGCAGTCTTACTCGAGGCACTGGAAGAAACCAGCCGGGTTGCCCCGCCAAAGTCGATCTCGTTCAACCAGTCGGCCAGCAGCCATGAGGTCCCGTAAAGCGGCATGAAGATCGAAACCAGCCGCTCGCGGTCAAGGTCGGTCTCACCGCTGACCAGCCGGTACTCGTTGTAGACCGCGGGCAGGCCGGCGCGATACCCGGTGACATCGGTGAAAGCCGACCCCCGGACTCGACCCGGCTCAAGCACCGCATGAGTCGACATCGGCAGGTATCCGAACACTCGGGCTCCCACCTCGATCGCGTCCGATTTCGAAGCGACTACCTCCGCGTAGCCCCAGGCAGGGACCCGTCCGAGACCCTCCGGAGCAGGGAAAAACTCCCAATAGTTCATCGCCTCGCCCATCGCCCCGTAGGTGACGTTGTTGGCGGTGAGGGAGAAATGCTCGACGGCAAGCAGGATCTGCCCGTCCTCGATCTCCTGTCCGGCCCCGGCTGATTCAAGGATTCTGGAATCCCGCAGGTCTTCACGGCTGACGGCGAAATCGTAGGCTTCTGACATGCCGCCAGCCTAGTCGAGCAGGCCGCCGGCCCGGCGCACTTCCTGGCCCCCTGCCCGCTCGAGCCCCGCCATGGCCTCGGCCAGCCGGGTGCCGTCCGGCAGGGTCAGGTCCGGGTCCAACTCAAGCAGCGGCGCCAGCACGAAACGGCGTGAGGTGACTTCCCGATGCGGCAGGCGAAGCCTTGCCGACTCGTATTCGAGGCCGCCCATGAGCAGCAGGTCAACGTCAATCACCCGGGGGGAGTGCCGCGGCAGCCCGGTCTCCCGGCCCAGCTCGGCCTCAACGTCTTTCAACTGGTCCAGCAGGGCCTCCGGCTCAAGACTGCTGCGGACCCTGATCGCAGCATTGAGGAAATCGGGTTGATCGAGGATCTCACCCACCGGCTCGGTTTCCCAGGCCGATGAGACGGCCTCGACCTCGAGACCCTTCACCTGAAGGAGCTGGATGGCAGCCCGCAGCCAGCCGCGACGGTCCCCGATGTTGGAACCGAGACCGAGATAGACGGCGCGTTCAGGCATCGCGGCTGCGGAAGACCTCAACCGAGGCGCCGTCCATGCTGACCGGTACCGGTGGCTCGGGCTTGGTCGCCCGGACCCGGACCTCGACCAGCGGAAAACGTTCGAGCAGACCATCGGCGATCACCGTGACCAGCCGTTCCAGCGTCCGGTAGCGGGCTCCGGTGGCCGCCTCCGTCAGGTATGCGACAACCGACCCGTAATCAACCGTTCCCGTGATGTCATCGCTCTCGGCTGCCGGAACCCGCTCGGGGATCATCTCGACGTCGAAGAGCATGCGCTGCCCCAGTTCCTGCTCGGCGTCGCTGACGCCGTGGTTGGTGTGGAGCTCGACACCGCTGAGGGTGATGATCACATCGCCGGTATCCGGTCTGGCCATACCCGGAAAGCTACCGGCGCCGGGCTCAGGTGCCCTCGCCGGCCGCTTCGATGGCAGCCGCCACCCGCAGCGCCTGGACCACCGGGGCAACGTCATGAACCCGGACCATTGACGCTCCACCTGCCAGCGCGGCAAGACAGGCGGCAATTGTGCCGCCGAGACGCTCGGATTCGGGAGCGTCCCGGTCCAGCTGTCCGATGAACCGTTTGCGAGAAGCTCCAACCAGGACCGGGAGCTTCATCTCCGCGAAGCGGTCGATGGCCTTGAGCAACTGGAGGTTGTGGGCGACGGTCTTGCCAAAACCGATCCCCGGATCGATCCAGATCCTGTCACGGGCAATCCCGGCGGCCTCCGCGAGACCGGTCTGCACGGCCAGGAACTCGGCGACCTCGGCCACCACATCGTTGTAGCGCGGATCGTCCTGCATCGTGCGCGGGGTGCCGAGCATGTGCATCAGGACAATTCGGGTGCCGGCTTCGGCGCAGACGCCGGCCATTTCCGGATCACCCCGCAGTGCGGTCACATCGTTGACGATCTCGGCTCCGGCCGCGATCGCCCGGCGGGCCACCTCGGCCTTGGCCGTATCAATCGAGAGCGGCACCACCCCGGCCAGGCCTTCGATCACCGGAATCACCCGGCGAAGCTCCTCCTCCAGGGCGCCAGCCTTCGCTCCGGGACGGGTTGATTCGCCTCCAATATCAAGCACATCGGCCCCTTGCCGGGCCAGTTTCACCCCCTGTGCGATCGCCCGCTCATGGTCGAAGAACTCACCCCCGTCCGAGAACGAGTCCGGCGTCACGTTGACGATCCCCATCACCTTCATTGCGCTACCTCCGGCAATCCCTACCGACTGCCGTCACCGGCTACTTTTCGTCGGAGCGGATGTCCGTCATGCCGCCGGCATAGCCGGGCCGCGGCGGACCGGGGGCCGGATCTGCGGCCGGATCGGATGGCGGGGTGTGGACCGGCTCCGGTTCGGAGGGATAATCCGGCTCTGCGTTCTCCTCTTCCGGCGGGAAGACCTCTTCCTCGCTGGCACCCTCAAGCAGGGCGACGAACTGGTCGGCGTCGATGGTTTCGCGGACCAGGAGGATCTCCGAGACGCGCTCAAGGTCATCGCGGTGTTCGTCAAGGATGTCGCGGGCCGTCTGATGCGCGTTCTCGACTATGCGCCGGATCTCATCGTCGATCTCGCGGGCAATCTCGTCCGAATAATCGGGCTCAGAGCCCATGTCCCGGCCGAGGAAAGGCTGGCCGCGGTCGTGTCCGAAGACCCGCGGACCGAGCCGCTCGGACATGCCAAATCGCATCACCATCTGCTTGGCGGTGGCCGTCACCTTCTCGAGGTCGTTGGAAGCACCCGTGGTCACTTCATTGAAGACGAGCTCCTCGGCCGCCCGGCCGCCCAGGGTCATCGCCATGGTCTCTGAAAGTTCCGCCCGCGAAGTAAGGAACTTGTCCTCGGCCGGCAGCGAAATCGTGTAGCCGAGAGCCTGGCCACGGGAGATCACGGAAACCTTGTGAACCGGATCGCAGTTGGGCAACAGGTGGCCAACGATCGCGTGGCCCATCTCGTGGTAGGCGGTGATCTTCCTTTCCTTCTCCGACATGATCCGGGTCTTCTTCTCCGGGCCGGCGATTACCCGCATGATGCCTTCTTCCAGCTCGTGCTGAGTAATTTCGCGCTTTCCGGAACGGGCTGTCAGCAGGGCCGCCTCGTTGATCAGGTTGGAAAGGTCGGCACCGGTGAACCCGGGAGTCTGGCCGGCCAGCGCGTCGAGGTCGATCTCGCCGGCCAACGGCTTGCCCCGGGAATGGACCTCGAGGATCTTCTTGCGACCCAGGCGGTCGGGGCGGTCAACCGCGACCTGGCGGTCGAACCGGCCGGGCCGGAGCAACGCCGGGTCGAGAATGTCCGGCCGGTTGGTGGCGGCGATCAGGATGATGTTGTCCTTGATCTCGAAACCGTCCATCTCGACCAGTAGCTGGTTGAGGGTCTGTTCCCGCTCATCGTGACCGCCACCCATGCCGGCACCGCGATGGCGACCAACCGCGTCGATTTCGTCCATGAAGATGATGCAGGGTGAGTTCTGCTTGGCCTGTTCGAAGAGATCACGGACCCGGCTGGCACCGACGCCAACGAACATCTCGACGAAATCAGAGCCGGAAATCGAGAAGAACGGCACCCCGGCCTCGCCGGCCACCGCCCGCGCGAGCAAGGTCTTGCCGGTGCCGGGCGGGCCGTAAAGCAGCACGCCCTTGGGAATACGGGCACCCAGCGACTGGAACTTCTTCGGGGTCTGCAGAAACTCCTTGATTTCCTGTAGCTCCTGAACCGCCTCGTCGGCCCCCGCGACATCCTTGAAAGTGATCTTGGGGGCATCGACGGCCATCTTCTTGGCTTTCGACTTGCCGAAGCTCATCACCCTTGACCCGCCGCCCTGCATCTGGTTCATCAGGAAGATCCAGAAACCGAAGAAAAGCAGGAACGGAAGGATGTAGGTGAGCATCGACAGGAGGCTGCTGCCGCCGGTGCCCTTCACGGTCGTTGCGACGTCGCCTTCGCGGAGCTGGTTGATCAGGCTCTGCTCGGTGTTGGGCGGATAGCCGGTCTCGAACTTCTGACCCTCGGAATCGGAGCCGTCAGCCGCCTTCTCGGTGACATCAAGCGAGTTGTTCTTGGTGTTGACGGTGACCGAATCGATCTTGCCGTCGTCGACCATGGCCAGGAATTCGTTGTAGGTCGGGGGTTTCTCGCCGCTGTCGGGGCTAATCACGCGCTGCGCCACAAAGGCCAAAATGACCACCAGCAGGATGGGGAACGCCGCGCTCTTGAAGAAACGTTTCAAATTCCAGGGTCGCTTTCCACAGCCGGGGACGGGCTATTCCCGCCTTCAGGCCGAATTGTCAGAGTAGCAGGGAAAACCCATCTGCCGGTCAGGGAGAGCGGTCCCGCAGGCAGAAAGTTCAATGCGCCGGGATGGAGTCTTCCGGCAGCAGGGCGACATGGTCGAGATTTCTGTAGCGCTGCGCGTGGTCAAGCCCGTATCCGACTACAAACTGGTTCGGGATCTCGAAGCCCGTGTAGCGGATCGGTACATCAACTCGGCGGCGCTCCGGCTTGGTCAGGAGGGTGCAGACCTCAAGCGAGGCCGGATCACGGGCCTTGAGGTTGCGAATCAGATAGTTCAGGGTGAGGCCGGAATCGACAATGTCCTCGACGATCAGCACATCTCGCCCGGTGATCGAATCGTCGAGATCCTTCAGGATCCGCACCACGCCGGAGGAATCACGCGAAGATCCGTAGCTGGAAACAGCCATGAAATCGATCTCGCAAGGGATGCTCAGATGCCGCAGCAGGTCGGCGACGAAGATCACGGCCCCGCGGAGAATCCCGACCATCACAAGATCCTTGCCGGCGTAGTCACGGCTGATCCGGCTGCCGAGTTCGGAAACCTTCCCCTGAAGCTCTCCGGCCGGGATCAGCACCTCGCCGACGGTGGCGACTTCTTTCGGAGGCATCGCGGCCATCGCCGCCAGTCTAGGGGTCAAACGGTGGCCGGGCGTGAAGGCCAAGTACGGGCTTCCCGGGACCACCGATCAACAGACGCCTCGACCGGACCAGACCCGGCACCCAGATGACCGCGTCCTCAACGACCAGCACCGGCCAGCTTCGTCTCCTGGAAGCGGGCACGAGACCATCGGTGAAAACATCCTGGAGGCTCTTGCTTCCGGTCATGCCGAG
>JBGAOF010000080.1:0-248 GCA_044221915.1 Solirubrobacterales bacterium | reverse complement strand
TCCGGGCCGGGGGAACTCTCCGGCAGCCGCTCAAGCAGCGCGTCGTTGTCGATGAACGCCCACCACGGGTTACCAAACCCGCTGCGGGCCTGGACTTCGTCGGTGATGGTCGTTTCGAGAACCCAGTCACCGAAGGCGACGCTGCCCGGTCCCATCTCGACCTGGACCGGAGGTGGAAGCTCCCCCCCGCCAGTGCCGCCACCGGAAACGACCCGAACCCTTCCGGACTCGATCACGAACCGGTCGCC
>JBGAOF010000007.1:0-20711 GCA_044221915.1 Solirubrobacterales bacterium | reverse complement strand
CCGTGCCCATCACGTTCGCGACCGAGCTGTCCGAGCTCGTCCACGTGACCTTGCGGTCCGTCGCGTCGTCGGGCTTGACCGTCGCGGTCAGCTGCGCGCTCGCCCCGGCCTTCAGGGAGAGCTTGCCGCCGCTCACGCCATCGTCGCCCGAGGCGCGCCAGGTGATCCTGGCTGAATTGCGGGAACGCCGGACCACGAACCTGACACCGGCCGGCGGACGGGTGTCATTCCCGTAGCGGCCCGAGTTGTGCTCGTCATGGCGGTAATGCCACCACTGGTTGTTCATCGACGGCTTGCCGCCCACCTTCCAGAGGAAGAGCTGGCCTTCACGAGTGCCGTAGGCCAGATATTGCCGGTTGTCGAACTTCGGGTCGGCGATCGCTCCGCCGAAGGAGGTCCATTGGCCGGTCCATTTCGGGAAACCCGGGGCTTCTTCGCCGTCGGGTCCGCGGGCGTGGATCCAATAGGAGTCATTGGCGGCGATCATCGAGCGATTGTCGTCCTCGGTCAGGTTGCCGACCACCGGCGAGGTGTAGAACGGGAAGCCATCCTGGTTGGTCGGGAAGTTTTCGAGGATCTCGCCGGTCACCGGATTCCAGGCCTGGTCAAAGACATGGGGAAGGGCGGCCTGACCGGCGTCGCCAAGCGCGTTGGTCAGAGTTGTTCCCCCGGCGGTCGGCTGCATGAACTCCGGCTTGCCGTCGCCGTTCAGGTCACCGAAGGCCGATTGGCTCGTAACTCCGACCGTGATCGCATCCGGCTGGTAGTAGGGCGGATAGCCTGAACATGGGGCCGAAGAACAGCCCGGCGTCATGCCCTTGTAGGTGCTGCCGTTGCCGTTGAAGATGATCGGGGCCCCGGCCACCGGGGTGATCGCGACCCGGAGCTCGCCGGAACCGTCGACATCGGCAATCGAAGCGGCGTTTCCGCCTTCCTGGACAAAGTCAATGGACTGTGAATAGCAGCCGGCGATCGAGCCCATCCGGACTGGCCAGCCCGGCAGGTAGGGGCCTCCCGGATTGTTGTTGCCGTCGGACTGGATGCCGTAGGCGAAGGTCTTGTTGGCCGCGTCGTCACATTCGAAGCCGGGCAGGAACACCTGGTCGGTCCCGGTTCCGAGTACGTCACCAACGGCCGGGGTCATCATCAGCTTCGGGTCGCGGATGTATCCGCCCGGGGCGATCGTGTCCTTGATCGTCTGGGGCAACTTCACCTCGACCGGCCAGCCGGGAACCCGGCTGCCGTCGGCCCGCCAGGCGTAGACATGCCCGTCATAGCTGGACATGAGGATGCTCAGCTTGCCCTGGCCTTCGAGGTTGCCCAGGGCCGGCGGGGACCAGTTGCCGCGGATCGGCAGGCGGCAACGTCGACATCCCGAATCCGGGGTCGGAACCGGCAGGGTGTTGTACTGGTCGTTCCCGTGTACCGGAAAACCGTCGCGCAGCTTGCCGGCTGCATTCCAGACGTAAACCCAGCCGCTGGTGGTCGTCGCAACGATTGACTGGGCGCCATTGCCGTCGAGATCCCCGACAGCAATGCCGCTGACCGGATCACGGGCATCCCGCAGGGCCTGCACCGAATCGTATGCCTCGCTGTTGAAGTTCTGCGGGTTGTTCGGGTCGATGTCGGCGAGCTTCCAGGTGTAGACGGGGAAGCCGGGGGCCTGGGAGCCATTCGGCTGGATCGCACTGACCTGGCCGTCCATGGTTCCGAAGACAAGGTCGAGCTGCCGCTTGCCGCCGAGGTCGACGAAGCTGGGCGCAGCGCTCATCTCGGTCCCGATTGACTTCGGGTAACCCTCAACCAGGTCCCGGTCGGCCCGGGCACCGATAGAACGTCTGTCTTCACCCTTCAGGCCGTTGCCGTCACGGGCCCGCAGGCGGATCGTCACCGTGTACTGCTCCGGGCCGGTCGGTGGCATCACGTTTTCGGCCGGAGCCTTCTTCGCGTAGGAGGCGGGGATATCTTTCAGGTTCAGGGTCCCGAGGACCCCGGACTTTGCTGCCTTGCCGGTGGAGATCGTCTTGAAGGCGCTGTCTGCCGGGTCGGCGCCGAGGGCCCATTCGAGAGTCCAGGCAACCCCGTCGCTGCCCCAGGCGGAAGGTGCCACCTTGCCCTTCACCTGGAGTTTGCCGCCCTTGGTCGGATCGACGTAGCGGTACCAGTCGGGCGAGTTGATGTCGGCTGTCGGGGGCACGCGGCCGTCCATGATCAGCTTCGTGGCCTTGCCGATGTTGGGCCGCCCGTAGCCGTACTGGGTGGACCAGGCGGTATGGGTCGAATCGGTCTTCGAGCCCGGGTTGCCCGGCCACTGGTTCGGGACCCCCGGGGTGTCGCGCTGCGGAAGGATCTCGCTGGCGGTGTTGATCAGCACCTGCTTGACCTCATTCGGGGTCAGCGGCCGCTTGTAGGGGTTCGAAGGCTCATCGACCGCGTTCTTTGCCGCCGACTGGACCATGGCCAGAAAGGCAGCCTGGAAGGGCGTTGCCCCGGAAGTGGTTGTCTCCCCACCGGCGAAAAGCGAATGTGTGCCGTAGGAGGTCACGTTTGAACGGGCCCGGAAAGTCCGGACGTTCTTGCCTTCAACATCCTGGACAATCCCGTTTCCGGGGAAAACGTCGTCAAAGAGGTGTCCGTCGGTGTGATCCATGGCATCGAAGTCATTCGAGTCCATTGACATCAGGATGCCTTCATCTACCGCATGCTTCACGGCTGCCTTGAGGGCGCTCGAATATGCGTAGGAGACGACCACGGTTGACATCGCGTCCACTCCCACATCCGCGGCGTCGGTAATTGCGGGTGCGAGTCCGTCCGCCTTGCCGACCGACTCCGCCCCCGATTTGACCGGGACGATCCGGCAGTCGCGGCAGTTGCCGACCCCGGCATAGTTGTTGTCTGCTTCGCCGCCCATCTCGCCCATCAGGCCGGAGGCGTGGTTATAGGCCCGGTCTTCGGTCTGGGGGTCGTTCGTGTTCTGGTAGGCGTTCCAGCCTGAGATGTCGTTCGGATAGCCGTTGCCGTCGTTGTCGATCCGGGTTCCGGGTGAGCAATTGTCCACCCGGTGGTCGGTGATCCGGCAGTCGCCAAACACGTCGATCAGGTCTTCGGGCGAGAGGTAGGGGGTCAGGGGCCCGCCGATGTTCACCGAATGCAGATAGGGATGCTGACCGTCGTTGGCGCAGCCCCGGGTTGTGCCCTCCTCGTAAACAGTGAACTGGGTGGTCGGACTCTGGCAGTCAGGGTTCACCCGCGGATCCTTGGCGTAGTCGCGGATGTCGAACTGGCCGTTGCCATCGAAGTCAAAGCGGCCAAGGTCCTGTCCGTCCCAGCCCTGCGGATAGGGCAGCTCCCCGGGGTTCAGGTAGATCGCATCGAGTCCGTCCTTGATTCCGTTCGAGCTGTAGTTCACGCCACCTTCGACGTAGGCGATCAGGATGTCGTCCCGGCCAATGTTGCCCTGGGCCCATGCCCCGGTTGTGTTGATGCCGGAGGAGCTCTCGGGATCGGTCGCGTTACGGGCCCAGCAGGGAAGGCCGCCGTCCGGCCGGGGCTGGTCGAAGACCGCGCCGCCGGGGGCGAGGCAGAGCCCGTCCATCGGTCCGTAAAGGTTCCATTGTTCGCTGTCCTGGCAGCCGGTCACCGGATCCTGGGTTTCGCAACGGGCGAAGCTCGGGTCGTCGGGCCACTCTGACTTCGGCAGGACAGGCCCGGGAGGAAGGGTCGGTGCGGGGTCCGCCTCCGCCGCCGCCACACCGGTCAGCAAGGCGATCGTCAGGCAGGCAAGCGTGGCAATGAAACGATTCAGAAACAAGACTTTTCCTCCCTTGGAAATGTTATCCCTGGCCCCTTCGCCTCCCGAACGGACCTAGGGGGAATCTACCGGCTTTGAGACCGGGGATGGTTGATCGCCTGGCGAGTCGGGGGCATCCTGCTGCCTCATGGGATCTATAACCGCATTGAGATGCGGTTGATTCGGTCCTGCGGGGTTGATGTAGTAGACCCGGGTTCCGCCGAGGCGGTCATGGAACCCGCGCCGGTCCAGCCTCAGCAGGACCCCGATGAATCCCAGGCCGAACGGGATCGCCGCCAGCCAGAAGCCGGCCAGGCGCCGAAATGCCAGACGGGTTCCGATCGCGCGTCGGCCCTCGTGCTCGATCCGGATGTCGAGAAAGCGCATGCCGGGCGTCTGTCCCGAAAGGGCCCAGAAAACAAGCAGGTAGAGCGATCCCATTCCCAGCCAGACGGCCCCTCCGATCGCATAGGCCCCGCCACTCAGATCTCCGAGGTTCAGGCCGAGGACCGAGGCGATCAGGCCCAGCAGGGCGGTCGAGGTGAGCATGACCACGTTGATGATGATCGCGTCAAGCGCGAGCCCGAGAACGCGGGTGATGAACCCGACGCGGTCGGTCGGGATGGTTCTCGGCTTACGAAAGAGCACCTTGCGGGCGAGCCGTTCAAGCATGTAGTCGAGCGCCCGGGTCACCCTGGCCACGCCGCGGCCGAGGTCGTCAACCAGCCCCAGGCCCTGGGAAGCGATCGCGGCCCGCACCTCGGGGGCTTCGGCGATTCGCTTGATCAGCCGCTGCGTTTCATCGCTGTCGAGGATCCTGGCCCAGAGCTGGTCAACGAACTGGGTGTCGGCGATATCCAGCAGGGCCTGCCTGACCGCCGGGCTGCCCATCGCGTCCTGGACCGCGTTTTCGACTACGGGACCGTTGATTATCCGGGTCATCGACCGTTCGACCGCCTCACTTTCGATCGCCCGCACGATCGCTTCCTCAATGGCGCTCTCCATCGCCTGGTTGAGTCCGGCGACACCGGCGACCCTGCGGGCGCCATCGGCCCCGGCACCGACCAGGCGGCCGGCCAGAGAGGAAGGCTCCTCCGGGTGGTTCAGGGCCTCGACCCCGATGTCAATTTCACGATCTCCCCCGTCCGGCGGGCCATTCGGATCCGGATTCATGGCATCAGACTAGACCCGTCGGCGGATTCGAGCGGAACCTGGCAGCTCCCGAGCGGGCGATCTCCAGGGTTGTCGGGTCAAGCATCCGGGGAAGCAGCTCGTGATCGCGTGAGAGCTGCCCGATCAGGGCGCCCTCGACGTCGGCAAGTCCGATTCCCGGGAGCCGATCCTCAAGGCTGCCCGTTGTCATCCGGTCAAAGGCGAGTCCCAGCTCCCGGTAGACCGGCTGAAGCGTGTCCGCGACAAGTTCTGATCCGGTGACGAGAATGATGAATCCCAGGTGCGCGGCGCCCCGGATCATCCTCTGGCCGGCTCCGGCCAGCTTGATCCGGCCGTCGGCGTTGATGCTGTAGTCGCCCGGGCAGTATTCGCCGGGAACCGATCCGATCCGGGCGTCGATCCCAAGCCCGGCCAGGGCGGCACGAACCAGCTCGGACCAGTATCGGAATCGCTCGCCCGTGCGTTCGGCCGGCCTCGGGTCGGGCAGCGTCAAGGCCAGGCTGAGGGCCCCTTCGGTGAACGCTGCGGCGCGACCGCCGGCCAGCCTTTCCATTCCGGGGAAGCCGTTTCGCGCAGCTGCCGCAACCGCGGCGAAATATCCGGGGGAGACGGCGTCACGGCGACCGAAGGCGACCACTCTCCCTGGCCGGCTGAGGCGGATTGTCGCCGGTCTCCGGCCCGCCGCCACCTGGTCGAGCAATTCCCGGCAAAGGGCCGGGCCGGTCTCGGGGTGGTCAGGGAAGCCCTCGCGAAGAAGTTCGAGGCGGGTTGCCGCCTCCGGGCCGGCTTTGATATGAGTGTTTGCTAACAAAAGGGAGAAACCATCCTCAGCACCCGAAACTCAATCATCACTCTGGCGTTGATCGCTGCCCTCATTATCTCGGGGAACCTCCTCGCCCGGCGCGGCGGGAACCACAACTCCAAATCGGGAACCGAGATCGCGCTTGCCGCGATCACCTCGGAGACTCCGGTCGGGGTTGCCTTCCAGATCGGCGGGCTGGTCGATCAGGCCCGGGCCGAGGCGGCCGCACGCATCGAGGAGAAGATCCAGGCCAGGCAGGAGCGCAAACGAAAGCAGCAGCGGCTGGAAGAACGGTTCGGAGACCTGCCAGGATCGGTCACTCGTGAGACCCTGGAGGCCATCGCGTCCTGTGAATCCGGCGGTGACCCGGCGATCGTTTCATCCAGCGGGCTCTACTTCGGCAAGTACCAGTTCAGTCCCGACACCTGGGAGTCGGTCGGAGGCAAGGGGCTCCCGAGCGAAGCCACAGAGGCCGAGCAGGATTACCGGGCGGCGCTGCTTTACGAACGCTCCGGTCCCGGCCAGTGGCCGGTCTGTGGCCAGTAGCTCGGCTGGTATCCCCGGATCTCCCCGGCCGGCAGGCGTCCGTTCACACGGTTTTTTCAACCCGATACGGGTGAGTCTTTAGGATTGTCCCTGTCTTGATCCTGGGGGCAATCGAAATTTCACTTCGCTCCACGCGCTTTTCGCTCGCGGAAGTCACTTCCCGTTCGACGGCGGAAATCACCGAGCGTCGGTATTCCGTAACGGCGGGAATTGAAGGACTCGACCGGATCAGCGCCCTGATCATGGCCGAGGCCGAATACGCCCGGGAGCAGGGGGCGGAATCAATCGAGGTCCTGGCGGTTGGATCGTTGCGTGGGTCCCGTCTCGTCGCCTTGCTCGATCGGGTCACGAAAGCCATCGGGGCGGGGCCGGTCCGGATTCCGTCCCGCCGCGACTGGTCGGCGGCCACCTTTCTCGGGGTCACTGTCCCTTCCGGCGGGTCCCTGCCCGACCCGGTGGCGGTTGCTGCGGTGGGCGAGTCAGCGATCGGTCTCGCGGCCGGGACACCGGGCGAACTGCCGGGCTGGATCGGTTCCCGCCCGGTCGGTGTTTCGACCATGACCCGAAAGGCCCGTTTCCAGGATCCGCCGCGACCGGGACAGCTGGAAGCCGCCATCTCGGGGGCATCCCGGGGGATTGCCTCGATGGCACCCCCGGCCAGCGAACGGGTGCTTGTCGCCTCCCCGCTGGCTCCGGTGATTGAACGGCTCTGTGGCCGAAGTATCTCGGCTGCGGATGCCCGCCGTGGCCTGAACGCCATCCTCGGCCAGACAAGCGATGACATTTCCGCCTGGTTCGGTGTGGAAGCGTCGCTCGCCCGGCATCTGCCGGGAACGATCATCGGCCATGCAGCGCTCGCCGAAGGGCTCTCGGTAGCGGTCGAACCGGCCTGCTGCGACCTCGTCGCAAGTCGTCACTGGCTGGCGGAAAGAGAAGCGCTGGTGGCCGGGCCGGGTCGACCTTGAGCGGCAGTCCGGAACAGGATCGGGGCAGGATCGGCCAGGGCGCCAAGAACGCGGAAGCAGAGCAGGGGATGGCCGGGAAGGGTACGGAGGGGGACGCCGACGTAGCGGTACCGGTGCCGGCGATGCATGGGCGCGAGTCGATCGGCTCGGTTGCGGTGAAGGCCCCGACCCGGGGAAACCGCAAACTTGAGCGCTTCCTGGAAGCCGTGAACCGTGACGAGGAGGTTCGCAGCTGGTGGTACATGGCACAGGTACATGCCGGGCGCCTCGGGATGTCCGACCACTCCTGGGTCCACATGCAGATTGTGCTGAACATTGCCCTGCGTTTAACCCGGCTGCTCGACAAGGGCGGGGTTCAGGGCGCCATGGTCACCGACCACGGCATGAGCGAGCGGGATGTCGAAGTGGTGGTCGCCGGTGGGGCGCTGCTTCATGACGTCGGCATGTCCATCCACCGCGCCGACCATGAGGAATACAGCCTGTTCCTTGCCCACAGCGCTCTTTCCCGCCTGCTTGAAGGGATCTATTCCGGGGCCGAAAGGGCGATTGTCACGGCGGAGATCCTGCACGCGATCATCGGGCACCGGCGTCGCGGGCAGCCGTACACGGTCGAGGCCGGAATTGTCCGGGTGGCTGATGCACTTGACATGGCCGAAGGGCGAACCAGGCTTCCCCTAGAAGCGGGCCAGGAGGGGATCCACTCGATCTCGGCGGCGGCCATTGACCGGGTGCTGATCTCGGCCGGGCAGGAAAGGCCGGTCCGGCTCGAGATCGAGCTGAACAATTCCGCCGGGATTTTCCAGGTGGATGACCTGCTCGCGACGAAGATCCGCGACACGCCGCTGGCCGATCACATCGAGGTGCTCGCCGAAGTGAAGGGAGAGAGCGAGAAGCGACTGCTCTCCGGATTCCGGCTGGGTGGATGAAGGCCGGAGTCGTCTTCCAGCCCGATCAGGCGCTTCACGAGACCGGCAGCCATCCAGAGAACGCCGGGCGTTTCCCCGGTGTGATCGAGCGGCTCGGGGAGGATTCCACCCGGCACGGATTGCCGATCATCCAGTCCCGCGACGCCACCGTCGATGATCTCGTCAGAGCCCACACCGAGCCACATGTCGAGAACGTGAGGAAGGCCGCTGAGACGGGCCCCACCTGGCTGGACGGGGACACGGTGGCTTCGCCGGGCAGTTACCGGGCGGCGCTCGGCTCGGCCGGGGCCGCTCTCGCGGCGGTCGATGCTGTCGCCGGGCCGGAACGGATGCTAGACAGCGTCTTCGTGATCGGACGACCACCCGGTCACCATGCGACAACTGACCGGGCGATGGGCTTCTGTCTTTTCGGCAACGCTGCCATCGCTGCCCGTTACGCCAGGGAGGTCCTGGGCATTGACCGGGTTGCCGTGCTCGACTGGGATGTGCATCACGGAAACGGGACCCAGGAGATTCTCTACTCCGATCCTTCGGTTCTCTTTGTTTCCTTCCACCAATGGCCCCTCTATCCGGGCAGCGGCTGGATCGACGAGGTCGGCGCCGGGGCCGGCCGCGGTTTCACGGTGAACCTGCCGCTGCCTCCGGGCTCGGGTGATCTCGAGCACATTGAGGGCTTCGAAGCCGTCGCCGGGCCGATCCTTGACAGTTTCAATCCGGGCCTGCTGATCGTCTCGGCCGGCCAGGATGGCCACCTGGCCGACCAGCTTGCCAGCCAGAACCTGACCGCAGCCGGTTTCAACGCACTGGCCCGGGCCGTGGCCGCCTTCGCCCGGCAGAAGGGCATCGGGCTGGTGGCGCTCCACGAAGGTGGATACAACCCGGCCACGCTTCCCTTGCTGGACCATGCGATTCTCGCCGGGCTGGGGGGATTCACGCCCGACCTCGAGGGGGATCTGCCCCCGCCAGTGGTCGGAGACGTCGGCTGGCCGGAACGGCTGGGGGCGATCAGGAAGGCACAGTCGGCCTACTGGACCATCTGATCACCCGGTCCGCCGGCCAGAGCCGCCGGGACCGCCCGATGATCAGGAGTTGAAGCGGTCGAGGTCGTGTCGGCGCTGATCCTTCTTCGCCTCGAGCCGGCCCTGAATCAGCGAGAGCACCGTCACGAGAATCGCAAAGAAAGCGATAATCCCGAAGCAGAAAAAGGTGATGTACCGGTCGTCAACCCGGCCTGCCGTTCCCACCCCGTCGGCGGCCAGGGCAGAAGCCGGGGCGATCAGCACGATCAGGGTTGCCAGGACTGCGGCGAGGATGTTACGGACACGATTCACGATGCGAAAGGTATCGAATCCCCCCGGATGCCGCCGGTCAGGTTGTGAACATGATGTGAAATCCGGGTCCGCGGGACGGCTCTTCGGCGCGGTGGCCGCCTACACTTGCGTCAATGACGCGAACCTCGATGAGCGGAAGGTTCAGATGAGTGCCGGACGATCCCCTCTGCGGGTCGCCGTGATCGACACCGATTCCGGTTTTCTGCGGGTCCTCTCGAACCGCCTGGACTCGGCCGGATGGCAATACCGCGTGCTGGCTTCGGCCGTACCGCCAGAGGAGCTTGTGGCGATGAAGCTCAACGCGGTCCTGCTCGACCCCGCCGTGATGGGGGAGGAAGGCTGGCGGTATCTGGAGAGGATCTGCGGCCTGCTTCCGGACCTGGGCGTGATTGTCTGTGCCAGCGGCGCTTCCGTTGCCCAGCGCGTACGGGGTCTGCGGATCGGGGCAGACGACTGGATCAACAAGCCCTGTCACCCGGAGGAAGTCATTGCCCGGATCGAAGCCGTCGGCCGGCGTCGCCGCCGGCGGAACCCCGATCCGGATTCCGGACCGTTGGTCGTCGGTGAAATCGAGATCCGTCCAGACCAGTACCAGGCATTTGTCGCGGGAAGGAGCATCGACCTGACCCGGCGGGAATTCGAACTGATTCACCTGCTCGGTCAGAATCAGGGCAAGGTTCTTGACCGCGACACCATCTACCAGCGGGTCTGGGGCTACGCAATGGCCCATGGCGACCGTTCTGTGGATGTCTTCATCCGCAAGCTCCGCCACAAACTTGAACGGAACTCGCCGGGCTTTTCTTACATCCACACACATTTCGGCGTCGGATACCGCTTTGCGGCCGAGGCGTCGGTTGCGGGGACCGAAGTCTCTCCGAGCAAGAGCGGCCCGGAACGAGGCCCCGAAGAGGACCGCGCCGAAGCGGTTTCCTCCGCCTCGTCCTAGCTCCTTTCCCTGGCCGGCTCCCGGTGATCGTCCCCCAGGGGGGCCTTCCACGCCTGGCTGAAGATTTTTCACATTCCTTTCACAAGATGAAAACAGCGGTGCAACAACTGGACATTTACGGCTTGCGAATCTCGTCTCCGAAAGTCAAGAACCTCAAAAGGAGACTCAGTGCCCAGTTCCAAACCGAAATTCCTGGCCGCGCTCGCCGCCACCGGCCTGCTTGCGCTCGGCATCGCAGCCTGTGGCAGCGATGGCTCATCCGGAGGCAGCGGCTCCGGCGGTGATCTCAGTGGCAATATCCGCATCGACGGATCCAGCACCGTGGCCCCGCTCACCGAAGCCGTCGCCGAGGCCTTCCAGCAGGAAAACCCTGACGTCAAGGTCACCGTAGGCACTTCCGGCACCGGCGGAGGCTTCGAAAAGTTCTGTGCCGGCGAGACCGACGCGAATGATGCCTCGTCCGCGATCGACGAAGAGCAGACCGCCATGTGCGAACAGGGCAAGATCAGGTGGGAAGAAATCCAGGTGGCCAATGACGCTCTCTCCGTCGTTGTCAATCCGGACAACCCGGTCCAGTGCCTGACCGTGGATCAGCTTTCCTCGATCTGGAACGCGGATTCAAAGATCGGGAGCTGGAGTGAAGTCAAGGGACTCGATCCGGCGTTCAGCGCCGACCTGACGCTGTTTGGGCCTGGCACCGACTCCGGCACCTTCGAGTACTTCACCGAATCGGTGAACGGCGAAGAAGGCAATCAGCGCAAGGATTTCAACAACGTTGGTGAAGACGACAACCAGATCGTGACCGGCGTCTCCGGTGCCGAAGGGGGCATGGGCTACTTCGGCTACTCCTACCTCAAGGAGAACGAGGGCAAGATCCGCGGCATGGAAATTGACTCGGGCGACGGCTGTGTGCCGCCGTCGGCAGAGACGGTCCAGGACGGCACCTACACACCGCTGGCCCGCCCGCTCTACATCTATCCGTCGGCCGCGGCGCTCGCCCGGCCCGAGTTCGATGCATTCATGAGGTTCTACCTCGAAAACGTGAACGCGGTTGCCGAGCAGCTCGGCTTCGTCGGCCTGACCGGCGAGCAGCTCAAGCAATCGACCACCAAGGTCGACAAGCTGATCTCCAAGGCCGGAAACGACGGGAAAGCGGCCTAGGTCTCCGGACCCTGCGGATCAGAGCATCATCATGGAAGAAGCTCAGGCATCCGGGGCCTTCGGGCGAGGGGGGACGGGCAATCCGCCTCCCTCTCTCGAAGCCTCGTCCCCTCGTTACGGGGAGCAGCTGATCAAGGGAATCCTCGCCTTCAGCGCGATTCTCTCCGTGCTCATCACCACCGCGATCGTGATCTCGCTCCTACTCCCGACGGCGGATTTCTTTGCTGCCGTCGGGTTCACAGATTTTCTGTTCGGGACCGAATGGGCCCCGACCTTCACACCCGCATCCTTCGGCGTCCTGCCGATCCTGGTCGGGACCGTCTCGACCAGCCTCTGGGGCATGATGTTCGCCGTCCCGATGGGGCTTGGTTCGGCGATCTGGCTCAGCGAGTATGCCTCGCCGAAGGCCCGCAGGCTTGTCAAGCCCGTGCTTGAGATTCTGGCTGGCATCCCCACCGTCGCCATCGGGATCTTCGGACTGGTGTTTCTCAGTCCCCTGATCGAGGAGGTCTTTCCCTTCATGGTCAACGTACCGCCCTTCAGCGCCGGTATCGCCGGGCTGGCGATCGGCCTGATGCTGGTCCCGATCATCGCTTCGATCTCGGATGACTCGATGCGGGCCGTGCCGGCGGGTCTGCGCGAAGCGGCCTACGGTCTCGGTTCGACCCGGATGAAGGTTGCGACCAGGGTTGTCTTCCCGGCTGCGATCTCGGGCATCATCGCCTCATTGGTCCTGGCCGGATCGCGGGCGCTCGGTGAGACGATGGTTGTGCTGCTGGTCGCGGGCGCTTCACCGAACCTGTCCCTTGATCCCGGCTCCTCGGTCCTGACAATGACGTCCTTCATCGCCCAGACGGCGACCGGCGACATTTCAACCGGCTCGATCACCTACGACACGATCTTCGCGGTCGGCGCACTGCTCTTTGTGCTGACCCTGGTCATGAACATCTTCGCGATCCGCCTGGTTCGCAAATACCGGGAGGTGTACGAATGAAACCGCAACCCGCCGGAAACGCGCCGGGGGTACCCGGGAGCGAGAGGACCCGGCTGGCGACCGCCGGTGCCCGCGCAATCACCCTGGGCTCGCTCACCGGCCAGCCAAGGGGGGACCGCCTCAAGGGCGGCATCTTCCTGGCTCTGCTGCTTTTCGCGGTGGCGCTCGCCCTGCTGGGGCTGATCGCGATCATCATCCAGGCGGCAGTGAAGGGCGCACCTGCCTTCGGGACCGACCTGCTCACCAACGGACCCTCGACCCTGAACCCGGAGCAGTCCGGTTTCCGGCCCGCCCTGCTCGGCACCCTTTACCTGATTCTCGGCGTGGTCCTGCTGGTCGTGCCGCTCGGGGTCAGCGCAGCCGTGTACCTCGAGGAATACGCGGACGGCACCCGCTGGTGGAACCGGATGATCGAACTCAACGTCCAGAACCTGGCCGGCGTGCCCTCAATCATCTACGGCATCCTCGGGCTGGCCTTCATCGTTCGAGGCCCACTCGACCTCGGCTTCATCCTCGCGGCAGGATCAATGACCCTGGCCCTGCTCGTCCTGCCGACGGTCATCCTCGCCTCCCGGGAGGCGATCCGGGCGGTACCACCATCAATTCGGGAAGGGTCCATGGCCCTCGGAGCGACCCGGTGGCAGACAATCCGCAGCCAGGTGCTGCCGGCTGCCATACCCGGGGTGGTGACCGGGGTGATTCTCGCAATCTCCCGGGCGATCGGTGAAACGGCACCACTCCTTCTGGTCGGGGCGGCGACCTTCGTGACCTTCTCCCCGACCTTTTTCGGGGACAACGGCTACACGGCCCTGCCGGTCCTGATCTTCAACTACGCGGCCAGGCCCCAGGACGAGTTCCGGGTTCTGGCGGCGGCCGGGGTGATCCTGATGCTGATTGTTCTTCTGGCGATGAACTCCTTCGCGATCTGGCTCCGGAACCGTTACGAGCAACAGTGGTAGGTGAAAGCAGAATGAGAGAAACATTGGAAAAGCGAACCCCCGAAGAAATTGGCGGCCAGCCCGGACTGGGCCAGCAGATAGCGGTCAGGGAACCTTCCACCCGGGATCTCGACCCCTGGGCCGGAGAGAAGGTCTTCGACCTGAGGGACGTCTCGGTCTCCTACGGCGGCAACCTCGCGGTGAGCGGCGTGTCGATGGAAATCCAGAAGAATGAGATCACCGCCCTGATCGGTCCCTCCGGTTGCGGCAAGAGCACCCTGCTCCGCTGCCTGAACCGGATGAACGACCTGATCCCCGCGGCCCGGGTCGAAGGGCAGGTCCTTTACCACCGGCAGGATCTCTACGGTCCGAAGGTTGATCCCGTCCAGGTCCGCAAGTTGATCGGAATGGTGTTTCAGAAGCCGAACCCCTTTCCCAAATCGATATTTGACAACGTCGCTTTCGGGCCCCGGATCCTCGGACTCGAGGATGTGGGCGACCGGGTCGAGAAAGCCTTGCGAGGCGCCGCGCTCTGGGATGAGGTCAAGGATCGCCTCGATGACAATGCCTATGGCATGTCGGGTGGCCAGCAGCAGCGGCTCTGTATCGCCCGCACCATGGCCGTCGACCCGGAAGTGATCCTGATGGACGAGCCCTGCTCGGCGCTTGATCCGATCTCGACCTCCAGGGTCGAGGATCTGATGATCGAGCTCAAGGAGCGGTACTCGATCGTCATCGTCACCCACAACATGCAGCAGGCCGCGCGGGTCTCCGACAAGACCGCCTTCCTGATCGTCGAGATGGATGCCAGCGAAGGCAACCGCTGGGGCCAGCTTGTCGAGTACGACGAGACCGACACGATCTTCACCAACCCGCAGGACAGCCGCACCGAGGACTACGTGACCGGAAAGGTCGGCTGATGGGCCCGGGGCCACTCAACGGTGACCGGATCCGGATCCAGTACCAGGAAGAACTGGCGAGACTCGAGGAGCAGGCCCTCGGGGGAATCGACATGGTGGTCATGGCGCTCGGGATCAGTGCGTGAACATCTGCAAGCTGATTCCCCTGGCCGGGCACGAACCGCCGGTTGATACCCGCATGACCGGCAACATCCGGAAGATGGGCCGAATGGTGAGGGGCCAATTGATCCAGGCCAGGCGCGCCTTCGCCGGCCGCAGCGTCAGCCTGGCGGAAGATCTGGTCACGCTCGACGACAACGTCGACGCCCTGAACCGGGAGTGCTTCTCGCTTGCCATCGAGATCGGTGTCGACGCGGATCGACGCGAGTGGGCGATGACCATGCTGCTCGCTGCCCGCGCGCTGGAGCGGATGGGTGACAACACCGTGGACATCGGTGAGCAGGTCGCCTTTGTCGTGACCGGCTTGTTTCGCGAGTTCGAAGACGCATCCCGTCCCGCCTGACCTCTGGCCAGGTTCCGGCTTGAACTGAATGAAGGACGCTTCGATCCTCACCGTCGGCAGAAAACCAGGTCATCGGACGCCGCCCGGAGGTCGATCCGGCGGGCTTGACAGGATGGGTGTCGGGCATTCGATGCTTTGCGCGGCGATTGACATAGGTTCAAATACGACCAGAATCCTGGTCGCAGAGCCCGTTGAAGGCCAGTTGAAGAAGGTCATGGAACAGCGTGCCTACACGCGAATCGGACAGGCGCGACTGGAGGACGGGACAATCCCGGAAGCGAAGATCAGGGAAGTCACCGACGTGGTCGAAACGCAGGTGCGCCTTGCCCGGGAAGTCGGGGCCGAAGGCTTTCGTGCCGTGGCGACCGCAGCTCTGCGGGATGCTCCGAACGGCAAGGAAGCCGCAGCGGCGATCGGGGCGGCGGCCGGGGTGGAGGTCCATGTTGTCAGTGAGAACGAGGAAGGCCGGCTCGCATTCCTCGGGGCGACCAAATCTCTCGGATACAAGGCCGAAGGCCGGGTGGCGGTGGTGGATGTCGGTGGCGGTTCCACCGAGATCACGATCGGTTCGGTGGCCGGTGGTGTTGAACAGGTCCGGTCATGGCCGATCGGCTCGGGCCAGCTGGCCCAGGAGCTCATTTCATCCGACCCTCCGTCGGCGGCCGAGATCCGGCGGGTCCGTGACCGGGTCGACGAGACTTTCACCGGGGTCAGCATTTCCCGTCCGGAACAGGCTGTGGCGGTTGGTGGTTCGGCAACCTCTCTGCGCCGTATCGCCGGGAACCGGCTTGAGTACGAGACGCTTGAACGGAGCATCCGGGTCCTGAGTGGTGAGGTGTCGGTTGAGGTGGGCCGCCAGTTCGAGCTTGATCCGGTTCGGGTCCGGATGCTCCCGACCGGCGTTCTGATCCTCGAAAAGGTCTCCGAGCTGCTGGGCAGCGAACTCCAGATCGGCAAGGGCGGCATCCGCGAGGGGATTGTCCTCGACATGCTGAACAGCGGAACCGAAGTTTCAGGGGCCCTTCCGGCCGCGGGCTGATTATGGTCACCAATAGGGTTTCAGCCGATGACCGGTGATCCCCACCATCAGTTCTGCCTTGCGGCCGCACAGGTGCTGGAGGAGCGGGCGACCCAGATCACTGTGCTCTCGAGGGGTGTGCTTGATCTGAGCGCGACCTCGGCGGCCAACGATCTCTGGCTGGCCACCCGGCGCCTCCGTGCGGCCCTGGAGATCTTCAAGCCCTGCCTGCGGCGGCCCGAGTACCGCGAAGGCCGGGCTGAAGCCCGCCGGATTTCCCGCGCGGTCGGTATGAGGCGTGATGCCGACGCGATGGTCGCTGCCTACGAAGCCTTGCGGGCCGAGAATGAACCGGCCACTGCGGCGGGGGTTGACCGGGTGGTGACAAAGCTGCGCCGCGAGCAGACGAAAGCAAACCGCGATCTGGCCCAGGTTGTCCACGGGCGGCGCATGCAGGCGTTCCGGCTACGGATCGAGGAGATCGCCGACTCGGCAGTTGATGCCGATGCGGCGGACCGGGCGGAAAGCTACCGGCCGGTCGAGGAATTGCCGCCCCAGCCGGTCGCACAGATATCCAAGCGGCTCGCCCGCCTCCGGCGGGAGGCCGCCGCCAGCGTCGAGCAGGGCGACGTCAAAGCCCAGTACCGGATGCGGGTCGCGGCCGAACGGCTCCGGTACGCCCTGGAGTTGACCGGCGACGCACTCGGAACCCAGGCCCACACGGCCCGGCGGGCGGCCCGCGGGCTGCAGGAGGTGCTGGGGGAGATGCGGGACTGCGACCTCGCGGTGCCACCTGCCCGGCAGATGATCGCGGAACTGGAGGCCGAGGATGTCGCCACGATCGTCGAGCGCGGCAGCGGCAGCCGGGACCTTGACCCGGTTCTTGTCCAGGCCGCCCCGAACCGTGCCGCCTACCGGGGGCTCGAGCTGGCGATCATTCACCTCGTCGCCCGCCGCGAGATGCTCTACGGGCGTTTCCGGCGCCTTTGGCTGGAGCAGTCCCGCCAGGGCGTGTGGGTCGCATTGGAAACCTCTCTCAAAGTAGAATCCCGAGCCTGAACATGACTACTGATCCTTCCTGGTTTTTCAATCGTGAACTTTCCTGGCTTGATTTCAACCAGCGTGTGCTGGAACTTGCCGAGGACGATTCGACACCGCTTCTTGAGCGGGTCAAGTTCTGTGCGATTTTCTCCTCCAACCTGGATGAGTTCTTCATGGTCCGGGTGGCGGGCCTCTGGGATCAGGTCGATGCCGGAATAGACGCCCGCGGTCCGGATGGCCTTTCGCCCCGGGAGCAGATCGCCGCGATCCGCAGCCGCTCGCTGGAGCTCGACCGGCGCCTCGCCCGCGTCTTTGACTCGAAGCTCCGGCCGGCCCTGGCCGGCCAGGGGATCAAGATCTCCACCCTGAAGGAGCTGAACGGCACCGAACGGGCTGAACTCGATCGCATCTTCGACCGGCAGGTTTTCCCGGCCCTGACCCCACTGGTCATCGGCCTCGGGCGGCCGTTCCCCTACATCTCGAACCTCTCCCTCAGCATCGCCGTACTGCTGCGCGACAGCGAAACATCGACCAGGGTGCTGGCCCGGATCAAGGTGCCGAAGGAACTGCTCGGCCGGTTCATTGAGTTGAACGGTGAGAAGGAGCGCCTGCTGGTGCCGCTTGAGGAAGTCATCGGCGCCAACCTCGACCAGCTCTTCCCCGGAGTGGAGGTGCTCGACCACAGCTATTTCCGGGTCACCCGTGATGCCGATTTCACCGTCAGCGACGAGGCCGACGATCTGCTCGAGGCGGTCCAGGAGGAAGTCCGGCGGCGGAGGTTCGGCGAAGTGGTACGTCTCGAGGTCGCCGAAAGCATGAATCCGGAATTGAAGAGTCTCCTGGTCGAGCTGCTGAGGCTGCAGGAAAACGAAGTCTTTGAAGCGGGCGGGCTGCTTGACCTGACCGATCTCTGGGATGTGGTCAAGCTGCCCGGATACCCGGAACTCAGGGACCAGCCGTGGAACCCGGTCACCCAGCCCCGTCTCCAGGGAGATGACGGTGACCCGCCCGATGTTTTCGCGGCGATCCGCCAGCAGGACATCCTTGTGCACCACCCGTACGATTCGTTCTCGACCTCGGTGGAGCGTTTCATCGCCCAGGCCGTGAACGACCCGGATGTGCTGGCGATCAAACAGACGGTCTACAGGACCAGCGACGATTCACCCCTCGTCTCGGCTTTGATCAAAGCCTCCGAGAGGGGCAAGCAGGTGGTCTGCATGCTTGAACTGAAAGCCCGCTTTGATGAGGAAGCCAACATCGAATGGGCCAAGAGGCTGGAAGAAGTCGGCGTCCATGTCGTCTACGGAATCCCCGGTCTCAAGACCCACATCAAGGCCCTGCTGGTGGTCCGGCGGGAGGGCGACCACGTACGCAACTACGTCCATATCGGGACCGGCAACTACCACTCGACGACGGCCCGCCTCTACACCGACCTCGGTCTCTTTACGGCCGATCCGGAGATCGGCGCCGATGTGGCCGAGATGTTCAACCTGCTGACCGGCTACTCCCGTCCGGCCGACTACCGTCGCGTCCTGGTTTCCCCACATTCGATGCGGTCATCGATCCTCGACCAGATCGAAGCCACGGTTGCGGCTCACAAGGCCGGTCAGGACACAAAAATCCTGATGAAGATGAATTCGCTTGTTGACCGGACATGCATCGAAGCGCTCTACGAGGCATCCCAGGCCGGGATCCAGGTGGAGATCAACGTGCGCGGCATCTGCTGTCTGCGGCCGGGAGTGCCGGGGCTTTCCGAGAACATCAGGGTGGTT
Source organism: Solirubrobacterales bacterium (assembly GCA_044221915.1). Classification (GTDB taxonomy): domain Bacteria; phylum Actinomycetota; class Thermoleophilia; order Solirubrobacterales; family 70-9; genus 67-14. The sequence goes on along the minus strand of JBGAOF010000007.1, from coordinate 1,886 downwards.
TCAGTGGTCGGCCGTTTTCTTGAGCACTCCCGGGTCTATTCGTTCAAGCGGGGGGACGGCTGGAGCGTCTTCATCGGGTCGGCCGACCTGATGCCACGCAACCTCGACAGCCGGGTGGAGCTCGTCACCCCGGTCGACGATGACGTTGCCCGCGACCAGATCCTCGATGTCCTCGAACGCTGCTTCGCGGACAACACCAACTCATGGATTCTCGACAGTTCCGGCAACTGGTCGCGCCTCAGCTCCGAGGGGGGCGAGGCCCGAAACGCACAGGATGAACTGATGGAACGCCATCAGACTCTCGCGGCGGCGGCCCTTCCCCAGTCCTCCGGCTGATTCGGGCTCTGCTAGGTTGGCACCGCCCTGATGCGCTTCTCTTTGCTGCCGCGTGACAACACCTTCTTCGACCTGTTCAACGAGGCGGGCCAGAATACGCTGCGCGCTTCCGAGAAGCTGAACGAGATGATGGGGTCCTGGCCGGACGACAACGGCCTCGGGCGCGACATCCTGATAATCGAGCAGGAAGGCGACCGGATAACCCACGAAATCATCAAGAAGCTCAACTCGACCTTTGTCACCCCGATTGACCGCGAGGACATCTACGGGCTCGCGACCAATCTCGACGATGTGGTCGACTACATCGAGGAAGCCGCCGACTTCCTCGGGCTCTACCAGATCGAGGCGCCGATGGAACAGGCCCTGAGCCTGACCAGGATTCTGGTTGGTTGCTGTGAGCAGCTTTCCCTCGGCCTGGAGAATCTGCCGTCCTTTCGCGATCTTGACCAGTACTGGATCGAGATCCACCGGCTCGAGAATGATGGTGACCGGGTCTCACGCGATGCCGTCGCATCGCTTTTCTCGGATGGCATCGATCCCATGGTCGTGATCCGCTGGAAGGACATGTTTGCCGTCCTCGAGAAGGCGATCGATGCGACCGAGACGGCGGCGCATATCCTCGAAGGCATCGTGATCAAGAACAGCTGATCTTGTGGACTTCCACCTGATCCTTGTAATCGTTGTCGTTTCGGCCCTGGCTTTCGATTTCACCAACGGGTTTCACGACACCGCCAACGTCGTCGCGACGTCGATTTCGACCGGGGCCGCGTCTCCGAAGGCGGCGATCGCCTTTGCCGCCATCCTCAACTTCATCGGGGCGTTCATTTCGATTGAGGTCGCCGCGACAATCGCCTCGGATGTGGTTGACCCGGCGGCGATCTCCGGGGCCGGCTCCCTGAACGTCGTCTTTTCCGGCCTGGTTGGTGCGATCACCTGGAACCTCATCACCTGGTACTTCGGATTACCCTCATCGAGTTCCCATGCCCTGATCGGTGGCATCGTCGGCGCTGCCCTCGCCGATTCGGGTAGCGGCGCGATCGAGATGGCCGGACTCGTCGGCAAGGTGCTGGTCCCGGCGATCGTGGCTCCCGTCCTTGCCTTTGTGGTTGCCGCCCTGGCGATCGGGCTCAGTTACCGGATCGTCCGCAACCTGAGGCCCGGGCCGGTTACCCGCGGCTACCGGGTCGGGCAGATCGCCTCCGGCGGCCTGCTGGCGCTGGCCCACGGCACCAACGACGCCCAGAAGACGATGGGCATAATCACACTCGCCCTGATTGCTGACGGTGCCCTGCCGGCCGGTTCGAATCCGCCCTTCTGGGTGATTGTCTCCGCGGCGACCGCGATCGCCCTCGGTACCTACAGCGGTGGCTGGCGGATCATCAAGACCACCGGCATGCGGATCATCAAGATGGATCCGGCCCAGGGCTTCTCCGCACAGGGGGCCGGCGCCGCGGTGATCATGGCTTCCTCCCACTTCGGTTTCCCGCTCTCCACGACCCATGTGATCAACGGTGGCGTGATGGGTTCGGGCGTTGCGAAACGAATCTCCG
>JBGAOF010000079.1:0-8787 GCA_044221915.1 Solirubrobacterales bacterium | reverse complement strand
TATCCGGACGATACGGTTGCCAGGGGAAATGGGTATTACTCAATAAGACTCTTTGAGTTGATCGGGGCCGGTGGCGACACCGGCCCTTTTCATGTGGTGATTCAGGTAACTGACCACAAACTCCAAGCCAGCCTCAGGGCCGGGGCCGGGGTTCAGTCCTTTCCGTAGACGACCTCTCCGCCCACCATTGTGGTGATCACCCTGGTCTGGGAGATCTGTTTCGGGTTGATCCGGAAGAGGTTGCGGTCGAGGACGATCAGGTCGGCCTGTTTGCCTTCTTGTATTGAACCGGTGCTGTGGTTCTGGTTTAGCTGGAAGGCAGTGCCCAGGGTGTAGGCCCGGACCGCCTGGCGGAGCGATATTGCCTGGTTGGCGTTCAACGGAGCGTTCGCGTATCCGTACCAGGAGTCGGCTGTGCGGGTCACCGCCTTCTCGATCGCGTACCAGGGCATCAGCGGGTCGACCGGCCAGTCGCTGGCGCCAGCCAGCAGCGCCCCGTGGCTGACCAGGCTGTGGGCCGGGTACATGCGCTTGAAACGGGCCGGGCCGATGTAATTCTTGCTGCCCTGGATCGTGTAGGCATCACGCTGGAACCACTGGAACTGCATTGCGGCGATCGTCCGGGTCTTGCGGAACCGCGAATAATCCTTCGGATCTACCAGCTGCAGGTGGGTGATCGTGTTGCGATTGCCCCAGCCCTTCGTGTGGTTCGCTTTCCGTGAGGCGGCGAAAGCGTTCAGGGCATTGCGAACACCCCGGTCACCGATCGCGTGGATGTGGACCTGGATCCCCTTGCGGTTGAAATCGACCGCCAACCGTTTCATCAGCTCCGGGGTGATCTGCGGATGGCCGTAGCTGTCGCCCGGCACCCATCGGCCGTTCTTTTTCACAAGGTACGGCTTCAGCAGGGATGCAGTCTGGGCCGGAAACTCCAGCACGCCATCGGCGAAGATCTTGATCACCCCGGCCCGGAGAAGCCCCGTCGAATACTTCTTCTTCAATTTCAGTTGCTGGCGGATCGCCGGCTTGATGTTGCGGGCATCGTCACCATCCATCTGGGTTGCGACCCGCATCCGGACACTGAGATCATCGTCGCGGCGCAGGGCATTAAAAACCTTGAGCGCATCCGGCCCGCCAAGAGCATCAAGGGCCGAAGTGACCCCGACGCTGTTCATCGCGTAAACCCCGGCCTCGGCCGCGTCAACCTCATCCGCGAAGGAATCCGGCGGGATCAGTGCGTAGGCGAGACCCTGGGCTCCCTCGAAAAGCAGACCGGTCGCCTCTCCGGATTCATCCCGGTCAATCACGCCGCCGGGCGGATTCGGGGTGCTGTCGTTGATTCCCGCGAGATCGAGTCCACGCTGGTTGACCAGGGCTTTGTGACCATCCGAGTTCTGAACCAGGATCGGACGCTGGGTGTCGAGACCGGCCAGCCCGGCCTTGGTGATGATGGTTCCGGATGGCCGGGTTTCCTCCGCGTTCCAGGCACCGACCTGAAGCCAGCCATTTGGCTCCTTGTCGGCGGAAGCGTCAAGGCAGGCCTGGATCCGGCTGCGGAACTGGGCAACAGTCAGGCTCTCGTAGTCGAGGCTGCAGGAGGTAAGGCTCTTGCCACCATCGATCGGATGTGAATGGCCGTCCTGGAGGCCGGGCATGACCATCTTGCCCCGCAGGTTCGTCACCTCGGTCCGTGGCCCGATGAAGCGGCGGACTTGCCGGTTGCTGCCGACCGCGACGATGCGGCTGCCCCGGATCGCGACCGCCTGGGCCCACATCTTCGGGCCAGCGACCGTGTAGATCTTCCCGTTGGTCAGCACAGTGCTGGCCGGTTTGGCGGTCGCCTGGCTGCCGGCACCCGGGATGAATCCGAGCGCGACAACCAGCGAAAACAGTGCCAGACCGGCCCTGCGGGACCGCCTCAAGATCGAGAACCCTGCCATGAACCCTCCTCCGGAAAATTGACTGCCGGAAATCTACACGGAAAGCCGACGGGTTACCAGTCGAGGAAACCGGTCAGACGGCCAGCACAGCTTCGACCAGACCCGCCAGCGACGAGCTGACCAGAATCCGCTCGGCGCTCACCAGTTCTTCAAGGAAGAGCGGGGCTTCCCTGACTGGCCGTCCGTCCCACAGCCCGGCTTCAAGCAGGACATCCCGCATGACCCCCGGCAGGATCCGCCCGTCGGCAGGCGGTGTCAGCAATTCATCCCCCCTGGCGATCCAGACATTGCCCCAGGCGCATTCCAGAACGGCACCATCTGCATCCAGCAGGAGCGGGGTGGGGCCGACGGTGGAGAGATCGTCGAGCATCCGCCGGTCGGCCCACTTGTGAGCGCCCAGTCCGCCGGGCAGGACAATCGGTCTGAGTGGCACGGGAAGCACCCTGGGTGAAACCTTCCGCCGCTCGATCCGGACCGAGCCGTCTGGCCTGACCCGGACCCGGAGCGCCTGGCATCCCGGTTGCCTCGCAGCGCCGTTGATCCGCTGAGAAAGACCGGCGGGAAGAGGCAACATGAAGACCTCGGCGAGGCTGGCCTCGAGCCGGGCCAAGTGACGATCGACTTCCACCGGTCGGTTGGCATCGATCCGGATCGTCTCCAGCAGGCCGGCTGCCGGGTCGGGACGATGTTGGTCTTTGTCCGGGGCCCAGGGGAGGTCTCCCGGTTCCCTGCCGGTCCGCAGCATCTCCAGGTCGATTGAGATCGTGGAGCCGATCGCGTCGATCAGAGGTCGCGCCTTGTCCAGGCATTCCTCGAGCTCCCCCCGAGGGTCCGAGTCACTCACAATCCCGCCTCCCACATCGAGCCAGATCCGGCCCCGCCCGGCTTCGAGAGTTCTGATCGCTACGCTCATCTCCAACCCCGCGGCGGGGCTGGAAAAGCCGATCGCCCCGGTGAAAACCTCCCGGCCCAGTGGTTCCAGGCCGGCGATGGCCTTCATGGACTGGACCTTCGGGGCTCCGGTCACCGAGCAGGGCGGGAAGGTCGCCCGGAGCAGCTCGGCGTTACCGGCTGCGGGATGAAGCTGACCGCGGACCGTGCTGACCAAGTGCCAGAGACCGGGGTGGGCCCGGACCTCCGGCTTCGAAGTTGCCTGGACAGTCCCCGGCCGACAGACCCGCCCCAGATCGTTGCGGGCAACATCGACGATCATCACATGCTCGGCCGCATCCTTGGCTGAGCTGGCCAAAGCCACCCGCGCGGCCTCGTCGTCGGCCACCTCGCCACCCCTCCGGGCGGTTCCCTTGATCGGGGCCGTCTCCACCAGGTGGCCCCGACGGCGAAGAAAAAGCTCCGGCGAGAGGCTCAGGATGCCCCCGGTCGGAGTCGGAAAGACGGCACCGAAAGCCGGTTTGGTTTCACCGCTCGCGACCGGGAACAATGAAGCAAGATCGCCCGGCCATTCGGCTTCCAGCCGGACCCTGAGATTCGCCTGGAAAAACTCTCCGGAACGGATTCGTTCCCGGCAGCGGGCAACCGCGGCGACATGGCCGTCGGCGCCCGGGGGCACCAGCCGGAACCGTTCGGGTGGATCCGGCAGCTTCTGGTGATCGGTCCCGGAGGCGCCTCCGAGAAGCTCCCTCAAGCCGGCCAGCCGTTCCTCAAGCGCGGCTCGCCTGGCGGGGGTGAGAAGCGCCTCAAACCACCATCTCCCACCCCGGTCGCGGCGCAGCACATTGTCGTAATAGGCCAGATGCCATTCGGGCAAAGGCGCCGGCCGCGGTGGCTGTGGTGGGAGCTTTTCGACCCTGGCTCCGGCCCCGTACCCGAGCCAGCCGAACCAGCCGCCGCCGACCGCATCGCCGGTCTCTTCGTCTTCGAGGGTCGGCAGGCGGTCCCAGGTTTCGAACGGATCGTCGGCCGGTCCGGTGGTGGCGAGTGGTTCGGAGCCGAGGATCGCCTCGGAGCCGGCCCAGCTACCGGTCAATGCGAAGGGCAGCGGCTGATCGCGAATCAGCGCCAGAACCGACCCTGAGGGCAGGTCGGAATCCAGCGGAACCAGCCAGAGGCGGGTGGTGACTTTTCCGTTCAGACCGAAATCACCTTCCGCTTCGGCCGATCGGAATGAGCCGCGAGCAGCATCCAGACCAGGGCCCACATGCCGAGGGTGACAAAGGTCAGGGCCAGATGAAGCCGGTGACGGACCTTCCGGTCCCGCATCAGTACCGCCTCGAAATCGGAGCGGGACTCCAGGCGCCAGCGTCCGCCGGTGGGCGAGGAACCATCGCCGACCAAGGCATCTATCCGGGCCGAAAGGCGACGTTGCCGCTCGATGTCAGACAAATGTGAATTCCCCGGCATGACCGGGCTATTTTCCCGCCTGGGGCCGGGTCAGGTGTGCCGGGTACTCAGGCGGGCGGCGCGGAACGCTCGATGATCGTCCTGAAGTCGGTGCTGGCCGGGAGGGTGCCGAAGGCATCCCCCCAGTCGCCGGCGAGGCGGGAGGCGCAGAAGGCATCGGCCACCGCCGGGTTGCCGTGGCGGACCAGCATCGAAGCCTGGAAGGCCAGGGCCATACCCTCGACCACACGGCGGGCCCGCACTTCGAGAGTCTCCGGATCTCCACCGAGCTGCTTGCGGAGCCCCTCGGTGTGGTGATCGAGGCGCGGATCGGCGCCGGCGGCCTTGTCAATCTCCGCAAAAAAGGCATCGCAGGATTCGGGGCTCTTCGCCATCGCCCGCATCGCGTCGAGGCATTGAACGTTGCCGGAACCTTCCCAGATCGACATCAGCGGACTCTCCCGGAAAAGCCGCGGCATCCCCGATTCTTCGGCATAACCGTTGCCCCCGAAACATTCGAGTGCCTCGGCCGCATGCCAGGGCGCCCGCTTGCAGACCCAGTACTTGAGGACCGGGGTGGCGAGCCGCTGAAGAAGGGCCGCCGACCGGTCACCGGCCGCAGCCTCGTCATAGGCGCGGGCAAGTCGCATCACCGAAGCGGTCGCGGCCTCCGATTCGAGGCAAAGGTCGGCCAGGACGTTCTCCATCAGCGGTTGTTCGATCAGTCTGCGGCCGAAGGCGGAGCGGTTCCGGGCGTGATGGGTTGCCTGGGCAACCGCGTTCCTCATCCCGGACGTTGAACCAATCGTGCAATCGAGCCTGGTGTGGCTGACCATCTCGATGATCGTCCGGACCCCGCGCCCCTCCTCACCGACCATCCGTGCCCAGGCACCCTGGAATTCGATCTCCGAAGAGGCATTCGACCGGTTGCCGAGCTTGTCTTTCAGCCGCTGGATGTGGAAGGAGTTGAGTTCACCGTCCGGTGTGAAACGGGGCAAGAGGAAACAGGAGAGACCGGCATTGGTCTGGGCGAGGACCAGAAACGCATCGCACATCGGAGCCGAACAGAACCATTTGTGGCCGGTCAGCAGGTATTCGCCGCCGGGGCCGCCCCCGTTCACCGCCACAGCGCGGCTTGTGTTGGCGCGGACATCGGAGCCACCCTGCTTTTCGGTCATTGCCATGCCGGCGATACAGCCGGGCTTCAGGTCAGCCGGTTTCAGCTCGCCGTCGTATTCCAGCGAGGTGAAACGGGGCTCCCATTCCGCCGCCACCTCGGGCTGGTTGCGGAGCGACGGGATCACCGAGAAGGTCATCGAGATCGGGCAACCGACCCCGGCCTCAACCTGGGCCAGTTGCGAAAAAAGTGCCGCCCGGGCGACGTTGGCACCAGGACCGGGTTCACGCCAGGGCAGGGCGTGAAGGCCATGCTCGACCCCCAGTGACATCAGCTGATGCCAGGCCGGGTGAAACTCGACTTCGTCGACCCGGTGGCCGAAACGGTCGAAGGCCTTGAGCCTCGGCGGAAACTCGTTCGCGTCCCGCCCGGCCAGCAGGGTGTCCGGCCGACCGCAGATTTCTCCCAAGGCGGTGATCCGTTCCTCGGCCCATTCGGCCCCTTCGCGTCTGACCGCCTCGCGGAGCGGCAGGTCGATCTCGTAGAGGTTCACATTCTCAAGCGGAGTCGACTGGTTGAAGACCGCGTGGGTCTCGAACGGCGGTGCGTCGGCGATTTCCTGCATTCGCATATCGTCGCACAGCCCAGGCGGATTCAGGCGCGGATAACTACCCATTCGAGCCACCAAACGGTTTCGCTCTATAGCATCGGTTCCCGCAAGCGCATCAGCCAAATTCGAAGGGAAGTACCTGTCGTGTCGAAGATCAAAGTGACCAACCCGATCGTCGAGCTGGATGGCGATGAGATGACCCGCATCATCTGGTCGTTCATCAAGGAACAGCTGATCCTTCCCTATCTCGACATTGACCTGAAATACTACGACCTCGGGATCGAAAGCCGCGATGCGACCGACGATCAGATCACCGTCGATTCGGCGAATGCGATCAAGCAGTACGGGGTGGGCGTGAAATGCGCCACGATCACCCCGGACGAGGCCCGGGTCGAGGAGTTCGGCCTGAAGGAGATGTACCGCTCGCCGAACGGCACGATCCGCAACATCCTCGGCGGCGTGATCTTCCGCGAACCGATCGTGATCTCGAATGTGCCGCGGCTGGTGCCCGGCTGGACCAAGCCGATAATCATCGGCCGCCACGCCTTCGGGGACCAGTACCGCGCGACCGACATGGTGGTGCCCGGTGAAGGCAAGCTGACGATGACCTTCACCCCCAAGGACGAGGGTGAACCGATCGAGATGCATGTCCACGACTTTCCCGGTGGCGGTGTCGCCATGGCGATGTACAACCATGACGACTCGATCCGTGATTTCGCCAGGGCCTCCTTCCGCTACGGCCTCGAGCGCGGCTACCCGGTCTACATGTCGACCAAGAACACGATCATGAAGCGTTACGACGGCCGGTTCATGATCCTTTTCCAGGAAGTTTTCGACGATGAGTTCAAGGCCGATTTCGAAGCGGCCGGAATCACCTATGAGCATCGTCTGATCGATGACATGGTTGCTTCCGCCCTGAAATGGGAGGGTGGCTATGTCTGGGCCTGCAAGAACTACGACGGGGACGTCCAGTCGGACACCGTCGCCCAGGGCTTCGGTTCGCTTGGCCTGATGACCTCGGTCCTGATGACCCCGGACGGCAAGACGGTCGAAGCCGAGGCCGCTCACGGCACCGTGACCCGCCACTACCGCCAGCATCAGCAGGGCAATCCCACCTCGACCAATCCGATCGCCTCGATCTTCGCCTGGACCCGGGGTCTGGCCGCCCGCGGCCGGATGGACGGGACCCCGGAAGTTACGCAGTTCGCCGAGACCCTCGAGCGGGTATGCATCGAAACCGTCGAAAGCGGCAAGATGACCAAGGATCTCGCCCTCCTGATCGGCCCCGACCAGGCATGGCAGACCACCCAGGAATTCCTCGCTTCGATCGACGAAAACCTTCAGAAGGCGATGGCCTAGCGCCCGCCCCGGAAACCAAGGAGAAGAACGTGAGCTCAACCGTCAAGGTAACCGTGACCGGCGCCGCCGGCCAGATTGGTTACGCCCTGCTTTTCCGGATCGCCAGCGGGCAGCTGCTCGGGCCCGACACCAAGGTCCACCTGAGCCTGCTCGAGATCCCCGCCGCGGTGAAAGCCGCCGAAGGCACCGCCATGGAGCTCGATGACTGTGCCTTCCCGCTGCTGGAGAAGATCAGCATTTCCGACGACCCGAAAGATGCCTTCGACGGGGCCAACATCGGACTCCTGGTCGGCGCCCGCCCCCGCGGGCCGGGCATGGAACGCGCCGACCTGCTGGAGGCGAACGGCGGCATCTTCAAGCCGCAGGGCGAGGCGATCAACGCCGGTGCCGCGGATGACATCAGGGTTCTGGTGGTCGGCAACCCGGCCAATACCAATGCCCTGATCGCCGCTTCGGCCGCCCCGGATGTGCCGCGGGACCGTTTCACCGCGATGATGCGCCTCGATCACAACCGGGCGATCGCCCAGCTCGCCAACAAGTTGGGACGGTCGGTTTCCGAGATCACCCGGATGTCAGTCTGGGGGAACCATTCGGCGACCCAGTACCCGGACATCAGCAACGCCCTGGTCGGTGGCAGTCCGGCCCCGGCCCTGGTCGACGACGAGGCCTGGGTTCGCGACGAGTTCATCCCCAGGGTGGCGAAGCGGGGTGCCGAGGTCATCGATGCGCGTGGTGCCTCCAGCGCTGCCTCGGCCGCCAACGCGGCGATCGATCACGTCCGTGACTGGGTGCTCGGCACGCCGGAGGGCGACTGGGTTTCCATGGGCATCCCCTCGGATGGCTCCTACGACGTTCCCGAAGGGATCATCGCCGGCTTCCCCGTCACCTGCTCTGGCGGCGAGTACTCGATCGTGCAGGGGCTGGAGATCGACGAGTTTTCCCGTCAGAAGATCGACGCGAACGCCAGCGAGCTGATCGGCGAGCGCGACGCGGTCGCCGATCTCGGCCTGGTCTAGGCCGGGCAGCCGGGGCAACGGCGTGACAGCTGGTTGACGGTGTGGCTGCCGGACACATGACAGTCGTCATCGTCCGGGAGCTCCTGCCGGCCGGCCGGCAGCGGCTGGAGGGACGCCACGAAGTCGTTTCGCTTGGCCTCGACGTTGACCGGGCCGGGATGTTGGCCGGGGTTGCCGGCGCTGCCGCCCTGGTCACCGACCTGACTTTCCCGGTTGATGGCGAGCTGCTCGACGCGGCCGGCTCCGGGCTTCGGGTGGTGGCGAACTTCGGGGTCGGCTATGACAACGTCGACCTCGCCGCCTGCGCTGCCCGGGGCGTCGTCGTGACCAACACGCCCGGCGTGCTCACCGAGGCCACCGCCGACCTCGCCTTCGCGCTCCTCCTCGACGCGGCGCGCCGGGTCA
>JBGAOF010000078.1:0-8825 GCA_044221915.1 Solirubrobacterales bacterium | reverse complement strand
CCGGACCGAAACAACCCGGCTCGGCCGGGCTACTTCACCTTTCCGTTCCGCTTGACAGTGATGTATCCGGAGGAGCGGCCAGCGATCAGAACCTGGGTGCGCAGCGACTTCAGGCCCTTGACCTTCACGATCTTCACCTGCCGCTTGCCGTGCCGGCGGAACACCTTGCGCTTCTTGCTGTCCTTGAACAGCTTTCGCGCCTTGGCGGTCAGGTTGAACTTGACCGAGACGGTCTTGCCGGCCGGTGCGTCGACATTGCTCTTGGTGCCGAGTACGACACCCTTGCCTTTGCCCTTCTTCGGGGCGCCCTTGAAGGACACCGTTGCGTCGCCGCAGGAATCGTTCGCCGCAGCGCAGGTGACCCTGGCGGTCAGGGTCTTGCCCTTGACGGTGGCGCCGGTGATCTTGATCTTGCCGATCACCGGGTAGTTTTCGGCCCGGTACTGCTCGAGGGTCTGTGATCCGATTGCGGCGTTCCCCGGGGCGAGCTCGACTCCGGGACGGTCGGGCATGACCCGCTTGGCCGGGGCTGTGACCAGTCCGTTCAGTGAACCCGGGGCCTCGCGGACCGGGATCCTCAACTCGAGATCCTCGATTGTCGCCGGCTGCTGGCCGTTCGACGGCCGGTCGAAGTTGGAGAGCAGGCCGGCCGTGGCGTCGGCGTTGCCGCCGTCAAACGGCAGGATCTCCAGGCGGAGCTTGTGTCCCTGGTCGACATGCCAGCCGTTCGGATTCAGCTGGAAGACCTGGAAGCCGCTCGTGGCGGTGCGCCAGATTCCCCGGTTGACCAGGATCTTGGTGCTGCCATCGGCCGAGACATCCACCAGGCGGGCGGCGAGATGCGAGTTGTCACCAGCCTGGGCGATCTTCGCAATCACCGTCGGTGAACCCATCACCGTGTAACCGCCGGCCGGGGCCGGATCGGTTTCGTAGTTGGCGGTGCCGGGTTCTTCGGCGCCGGAGGGGGCAACGCAGGCAGTGCCGGACGGTGCCGGATTGAAGGCTCCGCCAACGGCGCGGCTGCCACCGTCGGGGGCGACCGTCTGGGTGGCTTCGTCCTTGACCACGATCTCACCCGGTGATTGCTGGACCCAATTGTCGGTCACGTAGGGTCCGCCGTCCGGATCCGCATTCGGGCAGACCTGGGTGTAGGTGGTCACGTTGGAAGCCGGCTGGGTTCCTTCGTCCTTCAGGTAATAGTCGACCCAAGCGTTCTGGAGGGTCGCCTTGGCACCATTGACCTCGGATCCGTTCTGTCCCCGCATGTGTCCGAAGGAGCCGAAGAACAGGCCGATCGGGGAGTTCGGGAACTGGGCACGGGTGCGGTTGTAGTACCGGGTTGCCTCGTTGGCCGGGAACAGGTCATCGGTGAATCCGGAACTGATCAGCAGCGGGGCCGGTGCCTGGCTGTGATCGATGTAGTAGGAGGAGTGGTGGGCCGTGACCTCGTCCAGCATCTGCTGGGCCCCGGGCTGGCCGTCATAGGGCTCGCCGGCATCCATGAATGCCTTCCAGCCGGCCAGGTCGGCTTCCGGCTGGGTTCCGGCCGGTGTGTAGTAACCGGGGGCGCTGAGGCCACCCAGGTAGAGACCGTTGACATAGGACTGCTTCATCACGCCGAAACGCCCGAAGTAGGAGGCATCCTTGATGTAGTCGAGGTTGCTGCCGTTGGGGACCAGGGAATAGGCGAGGTCAGTCCAGGGAATGTCCGGAACCGCGACCGCGAGACTCATCGAGGTTCCGTCGGGGCTCTTCCAGGGGATGTAGCTGCCATCCGGAAGCATCGTCCGGTCCTTGAGCGCGGCCAGCGCCATCGACATGCCGCCGCCGTAGCTGCCTCCGGTGGCAGCGATTCTCGTCGGCTGGATCAGGTTCTCATCGACCAGCTTGCCGGCGAAGAGCTGGGCGTCGCGTACCTCGTAACGGGTGTCGTCGAGGCGGACGAAACCCTTGGTGGCGCAGTCCGGGTCCGCTGCCTTGGAAGTTGCGGTTCCACAGGATTCATGGAAGCCACGGTTGGTCTGAGAGAAAACGGCATAGCCGCGGTCAAGCCAGCGGTCCATGTCGGGGAAGTTGATCTTTCCGCCGCCGTAGCCTTGTCACTTGTTTACCTGCGGGTACGGGGCCGAGCCCGTCGCAGGGAAGGCGACGTTGACATCAATCGGCACTCCGTCGAACGACTCCACCGTGCTGCGGGTGTTGTTGTTCTGGTTGTGCTGACCGGTGCCGCACCAGGTCTGCCCGACGTAAGGACCTGCGCCCTGGGTGTTGCAGGCGATTGAGCCGTTGAAGACCGATGCGGGCGGTGCGGCTCCCGCGGTCGAGACGACGAAAAAGCTGCCCAGAAGGGCGAGTAGGACTGCGAGCTTGCGCATGGTTCTCCGGTTCTCTCCGTTTCCCTCTGCCCGGTTATCCGGACCAAGGCCACCCTATAGAACGCATTGGCAGGCGACAAGTTGCGAGTGGCGAAAGCGGTTGCCGGGAGCCCGGGGTGAAGGGAGGCGGCCGATCTTGCCCCTTCCGCGCGAGCACGACTCCGGAGGGAGGACTCGAACCTCCACTGCCGGGACCAAAACCCGGTGTGCTACCGATTACACCACCCCGGAATCGGAACTGACTCTACCTCCGCTGCGGTCGTTAGGCTCTGGCCATGGAATACAAAGAGGAATTGCAGCAGGAAGTCAGGCGCAGCACCGGCGTTTTCACCGGGATCGGCGTGCTGATGATCCTGCTCGGTGCGTTTGCCGTTCTGATCCCTAACATCGCCTCTTGGGGAATGACCGTGCTGGTCGGCTGGATCCTTGTGATCGGCGCTGCTTTCCTGTTCGCCTGGTCGTTCACAGCGCCTGGGGCGCTCAGTGTCATCACCCGCATTGCCTGGTCCGTACTGACTCTCGCCGCCGGGCTCTTCATCCTGATCAACCCGGACAAGGGCGCGAAGGCCCTGACGCTGATCCTGATCGTGTACTTCCTCGCCGCCGGAGTGATCCGCCTGGCAGCCGCCTTCGCCCAGCGAGGCATTCCCGGGGCCGGCTGGCTCGGGCTGAACGGGGCCCTTTCCCTGATCATCGGCCTCATTTTCCTGGCCGACTACCCGTCCTCGGCTGACTGGGCAATCGGCCTGCTGGTCGGTATCGACCTGATCTTTTCCGGCTGGACCCTCATCCTTCTGTCACAGGAAGCCAAGAGGGAAGCTCTCTCGGGCTAGGCCGTTCCCCGTCTTTGCGCGTGAGCGGCTTCTGCCGGGAACGCGGTTCGGACCCGATGCGACTTCACGATGTTCGCAGGGCTCACCGACCTATTATGTCCCTGTGACTGGCCCTCCCGTAACAGCGCTGATCATGGCGGCTGGCCAGGGTACGCGCATGCGCTCTGCCCTGCCCAAGGTGCTTCACCCGGTCTGCGGCAGGCCGATGATCGCCTGGCCGGTACTGGCCGCCCGCGAGGCGGGTGCGGCGAGAGTCGCGGTGATCGTCTCCCCCGAGCGGGATCTTTCGGATGCCCTTCCCGACGGTGTCGAGACGGTGGAGCAGACGGAATCGAATGGCACCGGTGGGGCGGTTCGGTCGGCCCTGCCGATCGTCGAACAGTCGGCCCGGGTCCTGGTTCTCTCCGGCGATGTGCCGCTGATTTCCCCCGAGGTGATTGCCGGGTTGCTGGCATCGCAGGAGGAAAGCGGGGCATCGGCGACCGTGATGACCGCCATCCTCGATGACCCCGGCTCGTACGGCCGGATCGTGCGCGGCGGCGACGGAACGATTCGCAAGATCGTCGAAGCAAAGGCGGAAGGGGACGCAACCCGGGAGGAACTGGCGATTCGTGAGATCAATTCCGGCACCTATGTCTTCGACGGCGGGTCGCTCGCATCGGCGCTGGGGGAACTCTCCAGCGACAACGCCCAGGGCGAGTACTACCTGACCGACGTGATTGCCGTGATGCGTGCCCGTGGTGAACTGGTCACCGCGCATGTATCAAAGGACCCGGCGATCAATCTCGGGGTGAACAACCGGGCCGATCTCGCGGTCGTTGAAAGCGAGGCGCGCCAGCGCATCCTTCGTCGGCACATGCTTGAGGGCGTGACCATCGTCGACCCGGCGACAACCTGGATTGACGCGGGGGTGACGATCGGCCCGGATGCCAGGATCGAGCCGGGGACCTCCCTTCGCGGCGCGACCGAGATCGGCGCCGATGCGGTTATCGGCCCCCATTCGACCATCATCGATTCGGGGATCGGCGAGCGCTGCCAGGTGATCCACTCACACCTGAACCTCTGTGAGCTGGCGGCGGGCTGCACGGTTGGTCCTTTCGCCTACCTGCGGCCGGGCGCGAAGCTTGGTGAAGGAGCCAAGGCCGGCACCTTTGTCGAGGTCAAGAATTCCACGGTCGGGGCGAACTCGAAGGTCCCGCACCTCTCATACATCGGTGACGCCGAGATCGGCAGCGGGTCGAACCTCGGGGCGGGGACCATCACCGCCAACTATGACGGGCGGGAGAAGCACCGCACGAAGATCGGTTCCGACGTCAAGCTCGGGGTTGACACCATGCTGGTGGCACCGGTGGAAGTCGGCGATGGTGCGTACACTGGCGCCGGCGCGGTGATCCGTGAAGACATCCCACCGGGGGCTCTTTCGGTGAGCAAGAACGACCAGAGAAACGTTGATGATTACGCCGAGCGGCTCGCCGACCGCCAGGCAGAAGGGGAAAGCAGTCAGTGACCACTACCGAGTCCTCAGCCACCACGACCATCCCGCATGACTATTCGAAGCGGGCCATGGTTTTCGGTGGCCGGTCCTCCCTGGATCTTGCCGCGAAGATCGCCGGCAAGCTTTCCCTGTCGGTCGGCGACGTGACCTTGAAGACCTTCTCCGACGGGGAGATCTACGGCCGTTTCGAGGAATCGATCCGGGGCGCCGATGTCTTCCTGGTCCAATCGACCTGCGCCAACGTCGAAACGGATATGACTCCGAACGATGCCCTGATGGAACTGATGATCATGGCGGACGCCGCCCAAGGCGCTTCCGCCCACCGGATCATCGCGGTGATGCCCTGGTTCGGCTACGCCCGCCAGGACAAGAAGTCCGCCCCCCGCGAGCCGATCACCTCCCGGGTGGTCGCGAAGTCACTTGAGGCGGTTGGCATCGACCGGGTCCTGACCATGGATCTCCACGCCGGCCAGATCCAGGGCTTTTTCACGATTCCGGTTGACCACATGACGGCCCAGCCGATGCTCACCCAATGGTTCGCCGATCAGTATCGGCCGGAGGAGCTGGTGATTGTCTCGCCGGATGCCGGCCGGGCCAAGGCCGCCCGGAATTTCGCCCGCAAGGTTGGTACCGAGTGGGCGATCATGGAGAAGGAGAGGCCGAAGCAGCAGGTCGCCGAGATCGGCTACGTGGTCGGGGACGTCAAGGACAAGATCGCAATCATCTCCGACGACATGATCGACACGGCCGGCACTCTCTGTGCCGCGGCGCGCACGGTCCTCGACGAGGGGGCGAAGTCGGTGATCGCCTGCGCCACCCACGGGGTCTTTTCCGGCCCGGCATACGAGCGTCTTCCTTACGCGGAGTCCGGTCTCGAGAAGATCGTCGTCACCGACACGATCCCGCTCCGCCCCGGCGCCCCGGACAATATCCACGTCCTCAGCACCGCCGGTACCCTGGCCGACTCGATCCGGCGCATTTTCACGGATGATTCGGTCTCCGAGATCTTCGCCGGCGAAAACCAGCTCTTCTAGCCGACCACACGGCCCGACCCGCCGCACCGACCGGCCCGCCACGCCGGCCGGCCACGCCACACGGCCCGACCCGCCACGCCACACGGCCCGACCCGCCGCACCGACCGGCCCGCCACGCCGGCCGGCCACGCCGACCCGCCCGACCGGCAACACCGAGAGTCGATTTGTCGGCAAATAAGTCTGAGAAATCCACTCTCGGTGTGCGTCAGGCGTGAATCTTGCTCGGGACGGTCAAGCTTCGGGCGCCTCGGAGGGATTCGGCGGCCGGTTCAGGGCGGCCGGTTCAGGCCTCAATTCCGCGCAATATCAGGTCGGCGAAGCGGTGGGCTCGCCGGGTCCCGACCGAGCTGAATTCCCGGAGAGCGAAGAAGAGCAGGCGCAGGTCCTCAGGTGAGGCCTCTGCGGACACATCACCCGCCACCCGGGCGCGCTCGAACATCGCGGCCAGGGAGTCCGTCGCCTGCTGTCGGGCGACCCTGACCTGATCGTTGTCATGCGCGGCTTGATCCCAGGCAGACTGGCTAAGGGCATCAGCCAGGCAGTCGTCGACCGTCTCGTGGACGGCCTCCTTCAACGCCTGCCAGGGGTCGGGTTCGGCGGCGGTCCCGTCGAACCTCGCGCTGAGGATCCGGGAGCGTTCGATCACGAGGACTCCGATCAGCTCGTCCTTGGTCCCGACCTGGCGGTAGATGCTTCCGACCCCGATACCGAGGGCGTCCGCGAGCGCGGGCATCGGAGCATCAAGGCCTTCACGGGCGAAGAGCCGGTCGGCGGCTTCCAGGGCCCTGTCCCGCTTTTCCTGTTGGGAAAGAGCCGCCCAATCTTGTACCGGAATGGCCATTCCGCTATCTTAGCCACATGCCAGACCTGAGATCGAAAACCGTTACCCATGGACGCAACATGGCCGGCGCCCGCGCTCTTCTTCGTGCCTCCGGCGTGGCCGCCGAGGATTTCGGCAAGCCGATTGTGGCGGTGGCAAATTCCTACACCCAGTTCGTACCCGGACACACTCACCTGAAACCGGTCGGCGAGGTCGTCTCGGCGGCAATCCACGATGCCGGAGGGGTCCCGCTGGAGTTCAACTCGATCGCGGTCGACGACGGGATCGCGATGGGTCACGGCGGCATGCTCTACTCCCTGCCCTCGCGAGACCTGATCTCCGACAGCGTCGAGTACATGGTGAACGCCCACTGTGCCGACGCGATGGTCTGCATTTCCAACTGCGACAAGATCACCCCGGGCATGCTGAACGCCGCGCTCCGGCTCAACATACCCACCGTCTTCGTCTCCGGCGGGCCGATGGAAGGTGGCACGGCGACCCTGGTCGATGGCACGGTCCGCAAGCGGGTCAACCTGATCTCGGCCATCGCCGACGCGGTCGCCGACGAGGTCAGCGACGAGGACATCGCGATCATCGAAGAAAGCGCCTGCCCGACCTGCGGCTCCTGCTCGGGCATGTTCACCGCCAACTCGATGAATTGCCTGACCGAAGCGCTCGGGCTTTCGCTGCCCGGCAACGGCTCGACCCTGGCTACCCACACGGCCCGCCGGGAGCTGTACGAATCCGCCGGGCGCACCGCGGTGGAGATCGCCCTCAGGTATTACTAAAACGACGACGACTCGGTCCTGCCGAGGTCGGTCGCGACCCGCGACGCCTTCGAGAACGCAATGACGCTTGACATCGCCATGGGCGGATCGACCAACACGGTGCTCCATCTGCTGGCGGCGGCCCGGGAAGCCGGGGTGGACTTCGAAATGTCCGACATCGACGAGCTTTCCCGGCGTGTGCCCTGCATCTGCAAGGTGGCGCCAAACGGCGAATTCCTGATGGAGGACGTCCATCGGGCCGGCGGGATTCCGGCCATCCTCGGTGAGCTGCGCCGTGGCGGCCTGCTCAACGAGGACGTCCACACAGTGCATTCCGCAGACATCGACACCTGGCTCGGCAGCTGGGATATTCGTGGGCCGAAGCCTTCCGAGATCGCGATCGAGCTCTTCCATGCGGCACCGGGCTGCGTTCGTTCGGCCCGGGCCTTCTCCCAGTCGGAACGCTGGGAGTCGCTGGACACCGATGCCGCCGAAGGCTGCATCCACGACGTCGACCATGCCTACTCGAAGGACGGTGGACTGGCGATCCTCTACGGGAACATCGCCGAACGCGGCTGCGTCGTAAAGACCGCCGGGGTGGACGAGTCGATTCTCACCTTCAGCGGCCCGGCCTTCGTGGTCGAATCCCAGGATGACGCTGTCGACTCGATCCTCAGTGGCCGGGTCAAATCCGGTGACGTGGTGGTGATCCGTTACGAAGGCCCGCGGGGTGGCCCCGGCATGCAGGAGATGCTCTACCCGACTTCCTACCTGAAGGGACTCGGGCTGGGCAAGGAATGTGCGCTGCTCACCGACGGTCGCTTCTCCGGTGGCACATCCGGGCTTTCGATCGGCCATGTCTCACCCGAGGCCGCGGCCGGCGGCGCGATCGCCCTGGTCGAGACCGGGGACATGATCGCGATTGACATTCCCAACCGCACGATCACGCTTGAAATCGACGACGAGACTCTGTCCGCGAGGCGGGAGACCATCGAGGCCTCCGGCGGCTACCTGCCGGTCGACCGTGACCGCGCCGTATCCCCGGCCCTGAGGGCCTACGCGATGATGGCCACCTCGGCCGACACCGGCGCGGTCCGGGACGTCGACGGTGTCGAACGCCTGGTCAATGCCGCCCGGCTCCTCGATTCCGAGCAAATCGGCTCGCAGGGATAATCGAGATGGCAGAAAGTGGTCAATACGACCCACTTTTGCCTTCTCGAGGCCTCGACTCCCGGAAGGGAGCCCCCTTGCTGCGAATCGGCCACAAGGGGGCTGACGCGCTGGTTTCTGGCAACACCGTCGCCTCGTTCGAGAAGGCAGTCGAGGTTGGGGTGGATGCAATCGAGCTGGATGTCCTCTGGACCGAGGACGGCCATCCGGCAATCCACCCGCAGGAGCGGACCGGCCTCGTGGTCGCACATGACTGGGCGGCCGCCGCCGCTGCGGCCGGCAGCGGCCGGGAATTGACCCTGGACGAAGCCTTGGCTGCTTTCACCCGGCC
>JBGAOF010000077.1:0-8844 GCA_044221915.1 Solirubrobacterales bacterium | reverse complement strand
CGCGGATCGTGGCCGAGCGTGGCCAGGCGACGCTTCATCTGGGCGACCGCCTTGTGGACGGCGGCGAGATCCTGGGCGCCGCGCATCGGCAGCGAACGATTCAGGTCGGAAAGCGGCCGGGCCGGTGGCAGCTGGCCCTGCCGCTGAATCTGCTGGCGTTGAAGCTCACGCCGGAGCTGCCGCTCGAAACGGGCGATCTGGTCGCGGTCGAGGCGTTCGCCGCCGGCTTCCCCGTCGGCCCCGGAATCGGATTATGGGGAAAGACCCAGGCCACGGCGAATCCGCTGCATGTCCACTCCGACCACGCCGCTGCTCTCGCCCTGGCGTCCGAAAGCCTCGATCGCCAGTCGTGCCAGTTCGTTCATCGCCGACTCGTCGCCCTCGGCGATCGCCTGGCGGATCGCCTCGGCCAACGCTTCCATGCTGAGTTCCTCACGCGCGTCGTCGGAGAGCCGGGCCGACCGGCCCTCGCCACCTTCCGGCGAAAACTCGAGTGCCGCCTCTTCCGTGGCCCGGAAGAAGTGGCGGTCGAAGACCAGGTCAAAGATCTCACGGTCCTTCGGTGACTTGGCGATTGTGGTCGCCAGCGCCTCCTTGAAGTCGACCGGCGAGGTCCAGGGCACGATCTCGAGCGCCCGGAAGGCATCCTGGATTTCGGAGGTGCCGATTGCCACCCCCTCTGACCGGAGCTCCTCGCAGAAAGCGAGGATCTGTTCCGCCATTCCTGAGGGTGCGTCGCCCATCCGGCCGGCTCGCTTCAGCCTGAGCCGTTCGGGGAGCCGCCGCCGTTGCTCGAGCCACCCGCCGGGCCGCCACCGAGGCGGGGCACGATTTTCTCGGCAACCAGATCGAGGTCGGTCCGGTGTTTGATGATTATCGAAAGCGAATCCCGGAAAGTCGTTCCGTCGATGTCGTCCGCACCCATCAGGATCAAGGTCCGGGCCCAGTCGATCGCCTCGGCGATCGAAGGCGGTTTTTTCAGATCCAGTTCCCGGACCATGTCGATCACATCCACCAGCCGGCCGGCCAGTGCCTCGTCGATTTCCGGCGCATGCAGGCGGATGATCTCGATCTCGCGATCCCTGGCTGGATAATCGAGCCAGAGGTAGAGGCAGCGCCGCTTCAGTGCTTCGGTCAACTCACGGGAGTTGTTCGAGGTGAGCAGAACGATCGGGTGGGTGGTGGCGCTGATCTGTCCCATCTCGGGGATCGTGATCTGGAAATCGGAGAGCAGCTCCAGCAGCATTGCCTCGAACTCCTGGTCGGTCTTGTCGATCTCGTCGATCAGCAGGACCACCGGGTCGGGACTGGCGATCGCCTTCATCAGCGGTCGCTCCAGCAGAAACTCCTTGGTGAAAATTTCACCCATCTCGACCGGACCCGAATCATCATCGCGGGTTGACGCGCTGGCCTGGATCCGCAGGAGCTGCTTGCGGTAATTCCATTCGTAAAGCGCCTTCGCCTCGTCAAGGCCCTCATAACACTGAAGGCGGACCAGCTCGCGGCCGGTGGAGCGCGAAAGAGCCTTCGCCAGTTCGGTCTTGCCGACTCCGGCCGGGCCCTCGACCAGGACGGGTTTGCCGAGCCGTTGCGCGAGGAAGGCGATCAGCGCGGTTGAATCGTCGGCCAGGTAGGACGCCTTGCCGAGGGCGTCGGCAACCTCGGCCGGACTGGCGGGGGTGTTCTGGGGGGTTGCTGCCATCAAGTGGACAATACGGCTACCGGTCCTCCGGTGGCGTGATAATGAACGGTCATGGGACGTCTCGATGAAGTTGACCTGTCACTCAGGTATTCCCGGCGGGAAGGAGAACAGCGGCTGGAAGAGGTACAGAATCGCCTCGCCGCGCTTCGCCTGACTCTAGGCGGTCAGATCGGCTCCGGCAAACTGGGTCCGCCGGTCTGCGTGATCTTCGAAGGCTGGGACGCATCCGGGAAAGGGGGCGCGATCAAGCGCCTCGTCTACCCGCTCGATCCGCGTCATGTGCGGGTATCCCAGTTCGCGGCACCAACCCCCGACGAGCTCCGCCACCACTTTCTCTGGCGTTTCTGGCCCGCTCTCCCCGGCTGGGGAGGGATGGCCATCTTCGACCGGTCCTGGTACGGGCGGGTGCTGGTGGAGCGGGTCGAAAAGTTCGCTTCCAGGAAGGAGTGGAAACGCTCCTACAAGGAGATTCGGAACTTCGAGCAGGGGCTGGTCGATGAAGGCACGATCCTGATCAAGTTCTGGATGCATCTTTCCGAGGAGGAACAGCTGAAGCGGTTTGAAGCGAGGGCGAGCGAACCTCTCAAGCGCTGGAAGCTGACCGATGAGGACTGGAGGAACCGGGAAAAGCGGGGCCTCTACGAGCAGGCGGTCGAGGACATGTTCAAGAAAACCTCGACCGATCACGCCCCGTGGACGATCATCCCCGGTGAGAACAAGAGATACGCCCGGGTCGCCGTGATCGAAGCCGTGATCGAGGCGATGGAGAGAGGCATGTCCCGCTGGGACATTGACCCACCGGCCCAAGTCTGACCGGCAGGTTCAGGGCGAGCGTAGATACCCGGCTCAGTCGAGTGGAATGTCGGTGACCCGGGGCTGGTCTTCCCCTGGCCGCGGATCCGGCCCGGTTGCCGGGTCGCTCCCGTCCGCCGGGCTGCCGGCACCGCCCGGAGTCTGATCTGCCGAGCGGTCGGCGTAGGCATCGAGAAAAGCTTTCAGAACCCCCATCGCCTCATGCTGGATCGATTCGGCCTGCTGGCGAAGCTCCGGCGAGAGCGTGGTCCGGAACAGCTCCGCTGAACGACAGATCGGACACCATTCGAGACAGTGGGAATCATCCGTCGCACCGGCAGCCGGCTCCGGTCCGGAACCACCCGCGTCAGCTTCTGCCCCCGGGTTGCTGCGGCCGGCCTTGGACTGCGAGAACTCACCCCAGAACCGGTCGGCTCCGGGTTGTTGCCGGTCTTGCTCAGGCTTCGTTGGCATGGGGATCCTCGAAGGTGATTTCCAGGGTCTCGTCCTCGAACGAGGCTTTCGACGGGCTGCGTCTGGCCAGCCCGGAGGGAAGCATGATAGTGCGCCGGGCCTCGCCGACCTGGATTATCAGCTCCTCTCCGGCCTGCTGTAGCTTCACTTCCCCTTTTTCGGCAAAGGGCGCGCGGATTCGAATCGTCGTGCGACCGTCCACGGTGGTCATCTCCCGGGGCATGCCGGTATGGAGCAGATCGGAAGGGTCTGTCTCGCCGTAAAGGTCCTCCGCCATGCGCCGGTGCATTTCCTCACCGATCACTTCACGGTCGAAGAAACGTGCGGTCAGCACGGGCACGGGCGCGAATCCTTCCTCAACAGATTCGAGCTGGGCCGATTGCTGCTCACGCCAGCCGGCGAAGTACGAACCATCGACCTCGTCCGGAAATACCCGGTTGACGATCACCGCATCGGTCAGGTAGCCAAAAAGGCAAAGGTGAGTGAAGGTCCGGCGGGCCTCGTTGATCACCATGCGATCGGGGTTCATGACCAGCCGGATCGAGCAATTCCGGTGATCCCGCAGGATCCCGTCCATCGCCAGCAGGTTCTCGATCAGGTGCTCCACCTCGTCCATCAATTCCGGCTCCGGCATCGGGACTTCGAGGGCCCGGGCGATCGGTGCTGCCTTTGCCAGCAGGCTGCGGTTCCAGGGGAAGACCTTCCGCACCCACCAGCTCGCGACTTCAGGGTAGCCGAGCAGTCGCAGCGTCTCACCGCTTGGCGCACAGTCGACGATGACGAGGTCGAACTCCGATTCGTCGAAGTGGCGTTTGATCTGGAGCAAAGAGAAAAGCTCGTCGAGGCCGGGTGGCACGCTCAGTTCTTCCGCGCGGACCCGATCGACGCCCTTGCTTTGGAGCAGACCGCTCATCCAGGCCGCCACCCGATCCCAGTTACGCCGCATTTCGGCTTCCGCGATCACCTCCTGCCCCCAGAGTCCGGGGCTGACCTCGATCGGATCGGAATCAAGCGGCACCCCGAGCGAGTCGGAGAGGCTGTGGGCCGGATCGGTCGAGAGGATCACCGTGCGGTGTCCTTCGGCGGCGGCCCGACGGGCGGTCGCGGCCGCCACGCTCGTCTTGCCGACGCCTCCCTTTCCGGTGTAAAGGATCGTACGAGGTGGCATTGAAGGGCGAGCGTATAGCCTCCTCCGACTTGGAACGCCCGCGAATCCTCCTGATCCTGACCGTTTCACTGGCCCTGCTTGCCGGGCAGACGGGCTGTGGGGAAAGCGATCCGGATCCCGCCACCGTCCTCGACCGGGCCCTCACCGGAGAGAAGCTCGCTGGCTTCGGTTCCGGCCCGCAAGGCTCCGTGGGCGGTGTCGTGGCGGTAGAGGCGCTCGGTTACGGTGACCGGGTCCTTGACGAGCGCAGAGTTGTTGCGACCCCGGCGGTGATGGCCCAGGTGAAGGCCGGGCTGGGAGCCGATTCGGGTTTGCGCGGCCTGGCGGAGGACCTCAGGTACGACGGAACCGAGAATGTGTCCGGGAGCGAAACCGATCACATCTCGGGGCAGCTTGACGTCGAAAAGCTCGGCCGGGCGCTGGGAGGATCCCGGGGGGAGGGATTAGGTGCCCTGGCTGGCGTCCCGGATGAAGCCGCATTGCGGAACTCCCTGGCCTCGGCGGACTTCGATCTTTTTGCCGGAAGCGATGACGGGGTGATCCGCCGCCTCGATCTGACCCTCGCCCTCGATGACCCGGACAATGCACTTCCGCCGACCCGGATACGGTTCAGCCTGACGCCGCGCCCCGGCCGGTAATCCCACAACGGAGAGCAGCCCCACCTCACATGGAATATTTCCTTCTGATCCTCAGCTTCGCGGTGATCCTGGCCGGCGCGTTGCTCTTCACCAACGCGATCGAGTGGCTCGGCCACAAGCTGAATCTCGGCGAGGGAGCGGTCGGCTCGATTCTCGCGGCGGTGGGGACCGCGATGCCGGAAACCCTGATCCCGATCGTCGCGATCATCGGCGGGGTGAGCGGATCGGATGAGGTAGCGGTCGGCGCGATCGTCGGCGCTCCCTTCCTGCTGGCCACGATCGCCATGGCGCTGGTCGGGATCTCGGCGATCGCCTACAGCAGGCGCCGGCCCCAGGGCAAGCACCTCGATGTACACGTCGAGACTCTCGACCGGGATCTGGTCTTCTTCATGATCTTCTTCGGGCTGGCCCTGGTTATCGGTGTCCTCGATGTTCCGGGGTGGGTCGAGATCGCCGGTGGAGTCATCTGCTTTCTCGCCTATCTGTACTACGTGTATCGCACGATCCGCAGCAGTGGTGACGTTTCCGAAAGCCATGAGATGGACCCGCTGATCATGGACAGGCGTGCAAACCGGGTGGGTGGTCCGCCAAACTCGATCATGATCATCCAGCTCTTGCTCGGCCTGTTCGCGATGGTCGGCGGCGCCCACCTTTTCGTGAGCGAGCTCCTGAACGTGGCCGAGCAGCTCGGGGTGGCCGCGATCATCCTCTCGTTGATCCTCGCGCCGCTGGCGACCGAGCTGCCGGAGAAGGCCAACTCCTATTTCTGGGTCCGTGACGGCAAGGATGCCCTGGCTCTCGGCAACATCACGGGGGCGATGGTCTTCCAGTCGACCATCCCGGTATCGGTCGGCATGATCTTCATTGACTGGTCACTGGATGAGTTTGCCGTCATTTCGATGGTTCTCGGACTCGCCGGCGGGGCGGTCGCCTACTGGTCGCTGAGACGAAACGGGCAGTTCAACCTGCCGTCGATCGCGATCTGGGGCCTGCTCTATCTGGCCTTCCTTGGTTACGTGGTCTTTTTTGGCGGTGACGCGGCAACGCAGGTTCCCGGTCACTGAACCGCGGCCGACGCGCGGCCAGGCGACAGCGGCGGGTTCCTCAGACCGGGCTGCCCTCGAAAAGCAGGTACCGCATCGCGTACCGGAAGCTGCCGTCTCCGGCCTGATTGGCGGCTTCGACGACCGGCAGGGTTTCACGGCGCAGAACCTCGTAGGTCTCTTCGCCGATGATTTCCTTCATCGTCAGCCAGATCGGGTGGAGGTCGAACCAGCGGTCGTTCAGGACCCGGGCCGACTCCTCCTCGATCACGAGTTCATGGGTTTCCACCTGCATCGCGACCCCGTTCTCGAGAAAAAGCTCGCGGACCTGGTCCTCCTCGCCCCAGGCGAAGGCCTCGGGAGCATCTTCTTGCGGAGCGGTCCCGAAGTGTTTGGCTACTGCGATCTTTGACATCTCCTGCATGTGCTGGAAAAGGCCTTCCTCAATCCAGGTTGTGATCGCGGCCCGGCCCTGGGGTCGCAGGACGCGGCCGATCTCGGCGGCGGTGTCGCGCGGCGAGCTGGTGAAGATCGCCCCGAAAACCGAGGTGATGATCTCGATGCTGTCGTCCTTGAAGGGCAGGTCGGTCAGGTCACCCTGAACCCATTCCCCGGCCAGTCCCTCGGCCGCAAAGCGGTCCGCAGCCACCTCCAGCAGCCGGGGAGCGCCGTCGAAGCCGGTCACCCGGGCGCCCCTGCGGGCCAGCTCGAGGGCAACGTTGCCGGTCCCGCAGGCGAGGTCGACTGCCGGCTGGCCCGCGACCGGCTCGGCCGCATCGGCGACCACCGGGGCAACCGGAGCGAGCTGGGCGGCGGTCATCTCGTAGGAACCCTTGTCCCAATTCGACATTTCACTCACCATCCAGCTCGGCCAGGGCAGCCAGGATGAGTCCGTCGTGCTTTTTCGGCTGGACCTTGGGGAAGGCCCGGAGGATCTCCATGCCACGGATGATGAAGGTTGCCCTCTGGACCCCCATGTACTTGTTGCCGTACATCGATTTCTCGACCCAGGTTCCGTACCGCTCCGCCACCTTGTGATCGTGGTCGGCCACCAACGTGAACTCGAGATCGTGTTTTGAGGCGAACTTCGCGATGTCCGGGACCTGATCCGGCGAGATCCCGATCACGGTGGCACCGGCCTCCCGGTACCTGTCGCTGTTGTCGCGGATCGAACAGGCCTGGGTTGTGCAGCCGCTGGTATTCGCCTTGGGATAGAAGTAGAGGACCACGGTTTCATCCCGTAACGCCGAGAGTGTCACCGGATTGCCGTGCTGGTCTTCGAGCGTGAAATCGGGTGCCTTGTCGCCTTCTTCGAGCATGAACTGATCCTAGATGGTGGCCCGACAGTTCAGGCAGCGAGACTTCCCCGGATCAACCCGGCCAGGGATGAGGCGCATTCGCCACCAGGGTCCTTTTCGGGGTTGAAGCAGGTGATGTCAAAGCCGGCCAGGCCCGGACTGGAGGCGAGCGGGCCGAGCAGGGCCCCGAGTTCGGCCACGCTCAGCCCATCGGGCATGAGGTAGTCGGTGGCCGGGAATGCGGTGGCGTCGAGGATGTCCACATCAAGATGCAGCCAGAAACGGGAAACATCCGACGTCAGATCGGCCTCGACCGATGCGCCTACCGCGGCCAGGTCGGCGTGGCGGAGATCGTCGCGGTATTCGATCCGGCCGATCCCGAGGCCTTTCGGGAAGGGGGAGATCAGCTCCAACTCCTCCTGGTCCCGGGCTCCGATCAGCGCGATCCGCTCCGGTCGGACGACCGGCATCTGGCCCAGGGTCCCGGTCAGTCCGTCCGGGGCGTAGCCGAGCAGGGCAGCGACCGGAAAATCGGCCCCTTCGCCGGTCGGTGAGGTCACTCCGGTGAAAAGGTCGAGGTGGCCGTCGAAGTAAGCGAGCCCGATCTCCCCAAGCGAATCCCTTGCCCCGGCCAGGGCGGCTGGCACCAGGGTGCAGCAGCCGCCGAGCACAACGGGGATTCTGCCTTCGGCCGTCAGCCCGGCGACCCTGGCCCGGACCTCGGCGCTCATCTGGAGGATGTCGTCGTATGCCAGCCAGCCGTTACGCGGATCGCGATCCAGCCCGCGGATCTTCAGTGAGGTGTCGCCGGCGTCTCCGAAACCATCAGGCCCGAGATGCCGGCGCAGGGCGGCCGGACCCAATTCGGTTCCCCCGGCGTGGCCGACGCTGTCAATCGGCACCCCGATCAGCGTCAGAGGGCCGCGACCCATGGCCCCCTAGTCCTCTCGACCGATCTCCTGGCCTTCTTCGTCCTCGTCAAGTTCGTTGTCTCCCTGTTCCAATGCCGTTCCGGAAATCGACCCTTCCCCTCCGGGGTGGTAATGGGTCTGGAAATGCTCGAGCAGCTCGTCTCTTTGCTGCTCGTCAACGGCGACGTCATCCGCGATGCGAACCCAGTCAGCGCCCTCAAACGATTCCATGTTGAAGATCTCCTGGTCGATCGATGCGGAATCGTCGACCACGACCACAACCTCGGTCTGGGGATTGAAGTAGGTGCCGGGCTGGACTACCAGCTCCTCAAGTTCGTAGCGGGACTTGGAGTCGTCCATGGGCCAATACTAGCCGTGGGAGGGCGAGGGTCAAGACTGAGCGGCTTCCGGACCGTGTTCGGCCAGCATCCGGTTGACCTCGGCCTCGACATCGAGCGGCTCTTCGCCGCGGCGGGCACGGCCCTCATTCCGGGCCACAATCACCTGACGGATCTCGTCCCGGATCCCTCCCTCCGGCCCGGGGTGACCGTCTGCCTCGGGGCTACCGGCCCGCCCGGGGTCACGGTCTGCCCCGGGGCTACCGACTGCCCCGGGGCTACCGTCTGCCCCGGGACCTTTCGCCTGAAGCGGGGGTGGATGTAGCGACGAGGGGCTCGGCCCTGCGAGCAGGCGGTCGACCTCGGCGAAGAAGCGCACCAGGTCGAGCGGCTTGGTCATGATGGCATCGAAGCCCGCTGCGCGCATGCGCCGGATGTCGTCGGGCATCGCCTGCGCGGTCAGCGCCAGCAGCGGCGTGC
>JBGAOF010000076.1:0-8969 GCA_044221915.1 Solirubrobacterales bacterium | reverse complement strand
GACGACACTCCAGGGCCGCGTCAGCTCCATGACGTGGGCGTGGTCGGGGTGGTCACCAGGATGCTGAAAATCCCCGACGGGACAATCCGGGTTCTGGTCCAGGGCAGCCAGCGGGTCCGCCTGGGTGACTACGTGACCGAACAGCCCTACCTGGTGGCACGGATCACCGAGATGCCGGACGTAGTCGAGGAGACCCCGGAACTCGCGGCGTTGACCCGCAACGTCCAGAAGACCTTCTCCGACATCATCGAACAGATTCCCTACCTCCCGGAGGAACTCCAGCTCGCGGTCACCAACGTTGACGATCCCTCGGCCCTCTCCCACCTGATCGCCGGCGCGCTGAGGATCCCGACCGAGGAGAAGCAGCTCCTGCTCGAGGAAGTGAACGTGGCCAGACGCCTGCGGATGCTCTCCGAGATCCTGGCCAGGGAGCTTGAGGTGATCCAGCTCGGCTCCCAGATCCAGTCGGAAGTCCAGTCCTCGATCGACAAGGGCCAGCGCGAATACTTCCTGCGTGAACAGTTGAAAGCGATTCAGGCGGAACTCGGTGAAGTCGATGAGCAGACCGCCGAAATCAACGAATTGCGGGAGCGGGTCGAGGCCGCAAGACTCCCCGAAGATGCGCAGCAGGCAGCCGAACGGGAACTGTCACGACTGGAGAAGCTGCCACCGGCCGCCGCAGAACATGGCGTTATCCGCACCTATCTCGAGTGGCTGGTCGACCTGCCCTGGTCAAAGGAAACCACGGACGATCTCGATATCGAGCACGCCAGGGAAATTCTCGACGCGGACCACTACGACATGGAAAAGATCAAGGATCGCATTCTTGAATATCTGGCGGTCCGGAAACTGAACCCGGATTCACCCGGGCCGATCCTCTGCTTTGTCGGTCCTCCCGGTGTCGGCAAGACGAGCCTCGGCAAGTCGATCGCCCGTGCGCTCGGCCGCAACTTCGAGCGTATATCGGTCGGTGGTGTGCGCGATGAAGCCGAGATCAGAGGCCACCGCCGGACATATATCGGGGCGATGCCGGGGACCATCATCCGGGCCCTTCGTGACGCCGGCTCAAGCAACCCGGTCTTCATGATTGACGAGATTGACAAGATGGGCTCGGATGTCCGGGGGGACCCCTCCTCGGCCATGCTGGAGGTCCTAGACCCGGCCCAGAACGAAGCCTTCCGGGATCACTATCTGGACATGCCCTTCGATCTGTCGGAGGTCATGTTCATCGCCACCGCGAACGTCCTCGACACGGTTCCCGGGCCGCTCCGGGACCGGATGGAAGTGATCGAGCTGTCCGGCTACACGGTCGATGAGAAACGCCACATCGCCCGCCGGTACCTGGTGCCGCGCCAGATCAGGGCCAACGGCCTGAGGCCCTCCCTGATCTCGTTCGCCGACCCGGCCCTGACCGCGATCATCGAGGAATACACACGGGAGGCCGGTGTCCGCAACCTTGAACGGGAGATCGGCACGATTTGCCGCAAGGTTGCCCGGACGGTCGCCGAGCAGGACGGAAAGGCCGGCAAGGTGACCATCTCCGGCAAGAAAGCACGTGAGCTGCTCGGTCGTCGCCGGGTTTTCTCGGAGACGCGCCGACGGACCAGGGTCCCCGGGGTCTCAACCGGATTGGCCTGGACACCGGCCGGCGGTGATGTCCTCTTTATCGAAGCGACGGCGATGCCGGGCAGTGGCAAGCTCGTGATCACCGGCCAGCTCGGGGACGTAATGCGCGAATCGGCCCAGGCGGCGCTTTCGTATGTGCGGGCCAACGCCGGAGAGCTTGCGCCGGATCTTGACGACGGCTGGTTTGCCGGCCACGACCTGCACATTCATGTCCCGGCCGGGGCCGTCCCGAAAGACGGCCCTTCGGCCGGGGTGGCGATCACCGTCGCCCTCGTTTCCCTGATTGCCGGCCGCCCGGTCCGAAATGACGTCGCCATGACCGGCGAGGTCACACTGACCGGTCAGGTGCTGCCGATAGGTGGTGTGAAGGAGAAATCGCTTGCCGCCCAGCGGGCCGGGATCAAGCTGGTGGTCCTGCCTGGCCGCAACGAAGGCGACGTCGAGGAGATCCCGGCCCATGAACGGGCGGACATTGAATTCCGCTACGCCGACAAGGTCGACGAGGCTCTCGCCGTGGCGCTCGAGGGCAAGTTGAGGGGCTGAAGGCCCATCTACCGGTATCCTCGGGGGACAACCACCGGATTGAATGAGGAGCGCATGGGTACAGAGAACATCTCAGGCAAGGCATCCAGGGCCTATTCGTCGGCGCGGGACAATCGGCATGTGCGCCGCCTGATCGAGGACGAGGAACTGCGGGCGAGTCTGGTCGCGGCCGCGTTGGCGGGCCGCAAGGCGTTTCAGCGGGTCCAGTCCAGCCGTGCGTCGGCAGTCGAGTCTGTCACCCAGGACAAGCGGGTCAAGCGGGAACTCCAGAGTGCCGCCTCCGCGCTTCGTGACGCGGCCGACCGGATCAAGGAGCCGCCGAAGAAGAAGCGCCACCCGATCCGCAAGCTGCTGGCGGTTGGTCTTCTGACCGGCGGGCTCGTGTTGGTGTTCAGCGAATCGGCCCGCAAGGGTCTGCTGGACGCGGTTTTCGGGGCGGAAGAGGAGTTCGTCTACACCTCGACCACCACCACCACCGAAACGGCCGCCCAGACCAACGGCACCCCGGTCGGCGAGTAGTTCAGATTCCGAGATAGGGCGCGGCGCGCGGGCATCCGGAAAACGATGCTCGCTCCGCTCGCCCTATCCATCGTTTTTCCAGGCGCCCACGCGCCACACATGACCACGCGCTAGGTCGATCAACGTTGCCCGTCGGGTAACCGTCGGATTGCCATCAGACGGAGCCGGTCCATCCATTCCTTGCTTCTTTGGGACGGCGGGTTTCTGTGGCCGTCCGGCGTAGACCGGACGGCTTCTTTAAGATGCTGGTCCTTTGGCTCGCAGGGATGACATAAGAAATGTGGCGATCGTCGCGCACGTCGACCACGGAAAAACAACCCTGGTCGACGCCATGCTCTGGCAGTCGGGCGCTTTCCGACAGGGCCAGGACGTCAACGAGCGGGTCATGGACTCGATGGATCTCGAACGCGAGAAGGGGATCACAATCCTCGCGAAGAACACGGCGGTCCAGTACGGCGACGTCAAACTGAACATCATCGACACTCCCGGCCACGCCGACTTCGGTGGCGAGGTTGAACGGGGCCTGACCATGGTCGACGGGGTTGTCTTGCTGGTCGATGCCTCCGAAGGCCCGCTGCCGCAGACCCGGTTCGTGCTTGGCAAGGCGCTCGATGCCGGTCTGCCGGTGATCCTGGTGGTGAACAAGGTCGACCGGCCGGATGCCCGGATCTCCGAGGTTGTCGATGAGGTCTACGAGCTGTTCATGGATCTCGGTGCCGACGGGGATCAGATCGAGTTTCCGATCGTCTACACGAACGGCAAGAAGGGCTGGGCCTCGCTGACCGAGGGTGAGGAGGGTGAAGACCTCAAGCCGCTGCTCGATCTGATGGTTGACCACATCCCGGCCCCGGAGTACGAAGAGGACCATCCGCTGCAGGCCTGGGTCACCAATCTCGACGCGTCCCCCTATCTGGGTCGTTTGGCGCTCTGCCGGGTGATTCAGGGCACGATCAAATCCGGTTCGCAGGTCGCCTGGTGCCGGGCCGACGGCACCGTCGAGCGCGCGACCGTCTCGGAGCTCTTTGTGACCGAAGCCCTCGAACGGATCTCCACCGAAAGCGCCGGCCCGGGGGAGATCATCGCCGTCGCCGGGATCCCCGAAGTCACGATCGGAGAGACACTCTCCGACCTTGAGGATCCGCGGCCGATGCCGGTGATCGAGGTGGACGAGCCTTCGCTCTCGATCGTGGTGGGGATCAACACTTCGCCGCTGGCCGGACGCGACGGCGACAAGGTCACTGCCCGGCAGATCCAGAACCGTCTCGACCAGGAGCTGCTCGGCAACGTCGCAATCCGGGTGCTGCCGACCGACCGTCCCGATGCCTGGGAAGTCCAGGGCCGCGGGGAGCTTCAGTTGGTCGTGCTGCTGGAAATGATGCGCCGGGAGGGGTTCGAGCTGACCGCCGGGCAGCCGCGCGTGCTGACCCGCGAGATAGACGGGGAAATTCACGAGCCGGTGGAACGGCTGGTGATCGACGTTCCCGAGGACCATGTGGGGCAGGTCACCCAACTGCTCGCTGCGCGCAAGGGCCGGATGGAGAACATGGTCGCCCAGTCCGACAACTGGACCAGGCTTGACTACGTGATCCCGGCCCGCGGGCTGGTTGGCTTCCGGACCGAGTTTCTCACCGAAACCCGCGGCACCGGAATCCTCCACGGGAACTTCGAAGGCTGGCAGCCCTGGGCGGGGGACATCACCACCCGGGCGACCGGTTCGCTGGTCGCCGACCGGCAGGGATCGACGGCCAGCTTCGCGCTCTTCGGCCTCCAGGAACGCGGGGCGATGTTCGTCGGGCCCGGCGAGGATGTCTACGAAGGCATGATCGTAGGTGAGCACGCCCGTTCCAACGACCTCGATGTCAACGCGGTCAAGGAGAAGCAGCTGACCAACATGCGCTCCTCCACCTCCGATGTCCTGGTCCGCCTGACCCCGCCGAAACCGCTCACTCTGGAGTCGGCGATCGAGTTCCTGCGCACTGATGAATGCGTCGAGATTACCCCGAATTCAATTCGGCTCCGCAAGGTCGAGCTCGACAAGAACGACCGGGTCAAAGCGGCCCGGAAGATCAAGAACTTCGCCCGCTGACCAGGGGTAAGTAGGGCTTCCGGCGCTCCGGGGCATGGGAGCGACGGTCTCTCAGGTGGCCGTCCGCTAGGAGATCCCCGGCCGGCGGGAGAGAACCCACGGTTACCCACAACATTTGTGGGTAACCGGTTGTCCTGATGCATGCAAGGCGGCGAGGCCGCCGGCCTCACCGCCTCCCCTGCTTCTGTCAGTCCCTGCCTTGCATCCCTCCCCGGCATGCGGACTGCTCTCTAAACAGTGGCGACCGGCAAGGGTTGCGGTAAGAATCAAGAGCGTCCAAGAAACTTTTCCGGGGAGCGGAGGGTCGCAGGAAGCAGTCGCGGGTCGGGTGACCTGTGGCGGCTGTCCTGTGTCGGGTGACCTGTGGCGGCTGTCCCGTGGCGGTGACCGGGCGGCGGTCGGAAGATCAGCTGCCGGGAAGGGAATCCGGGTCCGGCGGCAGTCCTTCACCCGAGGTGGCGGCCGCCACGGCCTGATCGATCGAGACGAATGACTGCGCGAGCAGGCTCCTCAGTCCGGTGGACTTCAGCATGTCCTCGACCTGCCCGATGTCGCGGGCGATTTCCATCCTGACGCCCTTCCTTCTGAGGGTGTCGGCCAGCGACCTCAACATGTATGCCCCGGTCACGTCGATGTAAGGCACGGTTTCAACGTCAAGGACCACCGCCTTGCTGTCCGCGCCGACCGCCCCCAGGACGGCGCGGCGGATTTCATCGGCATTGGCAAAGAAGATCGCGGCTTCAAGCCGCAGCACCACCACCGCCGGTACTTCCTCCGCATCGGTGTGTCGCTTCACATCACCCCAATGCCCCGGTTGTGCCCGTAGCTCACCCAGCCGGGTGACGTTCGGCCGCGACGACCGGTAGAGCAGCAGGACCAGGGAGACACAGATACCGATGAAAAGACCGGGCAGGATGTCAAAGACGGTCACGCCAAGCAAGGCGGCGATCGCGGCGATGAAATCGGGCCGGTTTGCCGGGTTGATCCGGTTGCCGCGCTCCCGGATCCGTTCGAGCTCGTGAAGGCCCGCGAGATCCACCGAATGGATCAGGGCCGTGATCACCACGGCCGCCAGGGCGGCATCAGGCAGGGATTCGAAAAGGCCGGTAAGGAAGAGCATCGTCAGGATCACCAGCGCGGCAGTGACAACCCCGGACATCTGGGTTCTCGCACCGGCTTCGGAGCTCACTGAGGTCTTGGAGAGACTGCCCGTCACCACGAAACCGCCGACCAGCCCGGCCCCGATGTTGGCGGCCCCGGTTCCGAGCAGCTCCCGGTCGGGATTGAGATCTTCGTGGTCATCCGGGCAGGCCTTCGCTGCAGCCAGGCCTTCCGCGAAGCCGACCAGTGTCAGGCCGGCCGCGCCGCCGAGCAAGGCGCCGATATCACCGAGGTCAAAGTTCGGGAGGGCGACGGTCGGCAATCCGCCCTCGATCGGCCCCACGACCGCCACTCCCTCCGGGGCGAGATCGAGAATGTTCACGGCGACGATCCCCAGGACAACCACGAGCAGGGAGCCGGGAATCGCGGGATGGCGGTACCGGCAGAAGAGAATGATCGCGAGGGACCCCAGGCCAATGGCCGTGGTCGGAAGGTTCACCTGGTCAAGGTTGGTAACGAACACCCAAACCCGGTCGAAGAAATCCCCGCCGCTGGATTCAACCCCGAACAGATGCGGGATCTGACCAGCGATGATCGTCAGGGCAAGCCCGATGATGAAGCCGCGCAGGACCGGGATTGAGATGAAGTTGACCACGAAACCGAGCCGGGCGATGCCACCAAGCACGGCAATGAACCCGACACAGATCGCGAGAGTCGCTGTGGTCTGGGCAAAGGCACCGCTGTCACCGGCGACCACTCCGCCCACGATCGCGGCGGAAAGAGCTGCGGCGGCGGCGTTGGCGCCGTTTACCAGATGCCGGGAACTTCCCAGTGCCGCATAGATGATCAACGCCCCCGGTGCGGCATAGAGGCCGACGATCGGAGAGACGCCGGCGATCGTCGCGTAGGCCAGCGCCTCGGGGACCAGTACGGCCCAGACGGTCAGGGCGGCCACCAGGTCGGGCTTCAGCCATTCGCGCTGATAGGGCCGGATCGTGGCGAACAACCTCATTCCGGCCCCTTCCTTCAAGCGAGCAACCTGAGCGCGTTGCCCGCAGGGTCGTGATGAAGGCCGGGTTCGATACCCGCTCTCCCGTTCCCCGGTTTCAGTTCGAAGTGGAGCATTCCGGCGGTGCCGGCCGGGGCCTGTGGCGCACCGGCCCCCTGCCAGGTGTTGACCGCGATCCGGTGCGGGAAGCTGCCCCCCAGGGAAAGGTCGGCGAAGCCGATTCCGCTCGCCAGCATGTGCCGGCTGAAGCCCACCTCTTCGTAGAAATCGATCGCGGCTTCCAGATCGCCCACATAGAGGTGGATATGGCCGATCCGGGTGCCCTCGGGGAGCTGCCTGTCGCCGTTTCCGTCCCGGTGGGCAAGCACCTCTTCGAGGTCGAGCGGCTCGGTCATTCCGTGCTGCTGCCCGTCGGAATCGATGATCAGCGGACGTCCGCCGATGATGTCGACCCGCTCCACCCGGTCTATGGTCTCGAAGGCGAACTCGACGTTGATTCCGTCCGGGTCATCCAGGTAGGTCGCCCAATGGGTCACATGGTCGGTCGGGGCATTCGGGTACCGGGCGGCGAAAAGCCGGGCAAGGAGGCGGGCAAACTCCGCCTCCGAGGGCAGGTGGATTGCCAGGTGGTAAAGCCCCGAGTAGCCGGGTCGGACCGGTGTGCTGGCACCGGGATGAAGGACCACCAGCGTCGTGCCGGGGTCTCCGGCCCCGGACACTCCGAGGCGAACGCTGCCGTCGTCACGGCCGAGCTCGCTCATTCCGATCAGGTCCCGCCAGAAAACCAGCGACCGCTCAAGGTCGGTGACAGTCAGGTGAACCGCCCCGTAGGAAAGGACATCGCTTCCGATGCTTTCAACCGGGCCGGGTCTCATGCGGTAACTATGCCATCCCGCCGGGCCCTTCGGCAAATCCGGATCGTGGCAGGGCGCGGGCCTGAAATCGCATTGGCCGGGCCGGTTGTGCGGGGTGGATCATCGAGATCGAAGTTCTCAGCGCTATTTGCCGAGAACTTCAATGTCGCCGCCTTGAGGCGGTCAGTCGAGCTTCGGGGACTTCCAGGGTTCGTCCAGCTTGGCGCTGATCAGTTGCGGGAGGCCTTCGATCGGGACCCGGACCTGTTCGAGGCTGTCGCGGTCGCGGAGGGTGACCTGGCCGTCTTCTTTGGTGTCGAAGTCGACCGTGATACCCCAGGGGGTGCCGATCTCGTCCTGGCGGCGGTAACGCTTGCCGATTGAACCGCCGCTGTCGTATTCGGTCTGGATCCCGGCCTTCCGCAGGGCCTGGTTGATCTCCCGGGCGGTCTCCGGCATCCCTTCCTTGTTGAAGAGCGGCATCACCGCCACCTTGACCGGGGCCAGGCGAGGGTGGAGCTGAAGGACTGTGCGCTTGCGTCCCTCCACCTCTTCCTCCGTGTAGGAATCGACGAGGAAGGCCAGGGCGGCGCGGTCCGCCCCGGCGGCGGGCTCGATCACATGGGGGATGTAACGCTCACCCGACTGCTGATCGAAGTACTCCAGCTTCTCGCCGGAATGCTCCTGATGCTGGGTCAGGTCGAAGTTGCCCCGGTTGGCGATCCCTTCCAGCTCCGACCAGCCGATCGGGAAGAGATATTCGATGTCAGAAGTGCCGGAGGAGTAGTGAGATAGCTCGTCCGCCTCATGCGGGCGGATCATCAGGAAGTCCGGCCGGATCCCGAGCTCGAGGTACCAGCTGTGCCGGATTTCAACCCACTTCTCCCACCAGGCATGAGCTTCGGCCGGAGGTACGAAAAATTCCATCTCCATCTGCTCGAACTCGCGGGTCCGGAAGATGAAGTTGCCCGGGGTGATCTCGTTGCGGAAGGACTTGCCGGTCTGGGCGATCCCGAAGGGGGGTTTCTTGCGGGCGAAGTTGAGCACGTTCTTGAAGTTGATGAAAATGCCCTGGGCGGTTTCCGGCCTGAGATAGACCGAGTTGCCATCGTCCGCGACCGGCCCCATGTGGGTCTCGAACATCAGGTTGAAATTGCGTGGCTCGGAGAGCTCGCCGCCACATTCGGGGCAGACGATCGGGTCGTCGTATTCCCCGCCCTTCTCGACGTTC
>JBGAOF010000075.1:0-9076 GCA_044221915.1 Solirubrobacterales bacterium | reverse complement strand
TCCGGTGGCGATCGGCGCGCGGCAGGCCCAGCGGCGCGGCCTGGAAAAGGTGGCGATCCTCGACTGGGACGTCCACCACGGCAACGGCACCCATGACATTTTCTACGCGGACCGATCGGTCCTGTTCATCTCGATCCACCAGGACGGCCTGTATCCGGGCGGGTACGGTCGACTCGACCAGGCCGGGCGGGGTGAAGGCGAGGGGTACACGGTCAACATCCCGATGCCGCCCGGCAGCGGTGACGCCGGCTATCTCGCCGCATTCGAGCGGGTTATCGGCCCGGCCCTCCGGGATTTCGAACCGGATTTCATTCTGATTTCGGCCGGGCAGGATCCGGCCGCGGCCGACCCGCTCGGTCGCATGAGCGTCACCGCATCCGGCTTTCGGCAGATGGCGGGCTTCATCCGGAGACTGGCCGACGAACTCTGTGAAGGGCGGCTGGTCATGTTTCAGGAAGGCGGCTACAGCCTCGACCATCTCCCAATCTGCACCCTGGCGGCAGTCGAAGGCATGGCGGGCTTCGAGCCCTCGTTCACCGCGGACCCAATGGAACTCGACGTGCCGACCGAACTCGGCCGCCCCGAGTCGGCGGCCGTTGACGCCGCAGTCACTGCCAGACGACAGTTTTCGTCCGGCGGAGATTGAACCGGAACGAGGCGGTGGAAACGCGCCGGAGAGACTCCGGGTTCGCTGCCCGTCCTAGTCTCCCCCGAGCACGTCAACCATGCTGCTCGGCTCGACTCCGAGGGATCTAAGGTCCGAAGTGCCGCGCTCCGAAAGCATCGAAACCCGCATGAGTTCCGCCTCCTGCCAGGTGGCGAAGGCATTCTCCTTGACCAGTTTGTGGATCGCGGTCAGTCCCAGCCAGACCAGCTGGAGCGGAA
The DNA here is from genome assembly GCA_044221915.1 of Solirubrobacterales bacterium. Lineage (GTDB taxonomy): Bacteria > Actinomycetota > Thermoleophilia > Solirubrobacterales > 70-9 > 67-14. Next base: position 8,191 of record JBGAOF010000075.1, on the reverse strand, counting down.
TCCGGATCACGGGGCGGGGACGACCAGCCAGACGGCCGACCAGCTCTGCCATCGCCGCATAGGTCATCGTTTCCGGGCCTGCCAGTTCGTAGAGGTGGTCGCCCCGGCCATCGGCTTCCAGAGAGCTTTCGACCGCCCGCGCAACGTCATCGGCCCAGACCGGCTGGTAGCGGGACTTGCCGTTGCCCGATACCGGGATGGCAGGAAGGAAGGAGAACCGCCGGAGCAGGGTAATCCAGGGGTCGGAATGATCGAAGACAATTGACGGCCGGAAAACGGTTGAATCAAGGGGGGAGCTCGCAACGGCCTGTTCGGCAACCCATTTCGCCCGGAAGAAACGGGTCCGCTGGACCGCTGATGCGTTGAGAGCGCTGAAAAAGACGAAGCGCTTGACCCCGGCCCGTTCGGCCGCTTCCAGCAGGCGGACGGTGGCCAGTCCGTTCAACTCCTCCACCCGGTAGGGAGGCTGGTCGCGGATCGAGGCGGCCAGGTGGATCACAGTGACAACGCCCCGCATTGCCTGGCGCAACATGTACGGGTCCCTCAGCTCACGGAGGTCGCCCATCGTGATCTGGACGTCGACGCGGTGGGCCCCCAGCCTGCGTGGCTCGCGAACCAGGCAGCGGACCTCGAGTCCGTTCTCGATCAGTCGGGGCAGAAGCCGCGAACCAATCGAACCTGTGGCACCGGTCAGAAGGATCACCGGTCGAAGTCTAGAGCCGATGCCCTGCCGTCGGGTCGGGGCCGCGGGGACGAGAGGTGAACGCCGCCTGATCTCTAAGATGGCGGCAATGAGTTACGTCATCGCAGAGCCCTGCATCGGTGAAAAGGACAACTCCTGTGTGGAGGTCTGTCCGGTTGATTGCATCCATCCAACCCCGGACGAGCCCGGCTACGAGTCGGAGGAGATGCTTTACATCGATCCGGACGAGTGCATCGACTGTGACGCCTGCGTTGAAGCCTGCCCGGTAGATGCCTGTTTCGCGGAAGATCAGCTTCCGGCGGAGTGGGCCCACTTCACCGAAAAGAACGCCGCCTACTTCAGCAGGGCCTGACCGGGAGCCCCTGGCCGGGGGCTCCAGAGCGAAGCGGCCTCAGGGAAGCCCCTGGCCGGGCCGCCGTCGGGCTACTGGATTACCGGAAGCTCGCGGGCCCCGGCCCCCAGCTTCGGGGCGACCGGCGCCGGGGCCGGCTCGGACTGAATCATCGGCAGCTCGCGCGGCGACGACGCGATGATCTTCCGGGCAATCGCGATAATGGCCTCGCCGGCTGGCGATTCGGGTCGTTCGGTGGCCAGGGGGGTGCCGACATCGGCATGCTCGCGAAGTTCCTCTGAAAGTGGAACCGACCCGAGCAGGGGAACGTCAAGGTCGTCTGCCAGCAGCTGGCCTCCACCTTCACCGAAGATCGAGAAGGTATCTCCGTCCGGGGTAGTGAACCCGGCCATGTTTTCGATCACGCCCATGACTTCGAGGTCGACCTTGGCCGCCATTTCGGCGGAGCGTCGGGCCACCGACTGCGCGGCCGGCTGGGGAGTCGTGACGATGGCGACCTTCGCCTGGGGCAGGAGCTGGGCCAAGGTCATCGCGATATCTCCGGTGCCCGGAGGCAGGTCGAGCAGCAGGTACTCGAGTTCACCCCAGGCGACATCTTCGAGGAACTGCTGGATTGCTTTGTGGAGCATCGGCCCGCGCCAGACAACCGCCGAGTTCTGCTCGACGAAGTAGCCGATTGACATGGTCTTCACGCCACAGGCAGCGACCGGCGGCAGGATCTTTCTCTCACTGTTGACCTCCGGCTTTCCGTCAACTCCCAGCATGCGGGGGATCGAGTAGCCGTACACATCGCAGTCGAGCGCCCCGGCGTCTTGTCCTTCGGCCTGGAGCGCGGCCGCGAGGTTGGCGGTCATCGTTGACTTGCCGACCCCGCCCTTGCCGGAGGAGACACAAATCACGTTCTTGACCTGGGCGAGGGCACCCTCGGGGAGCTTGCCCCGACCGAGGGTCTCCCGCAGGCCGGCCTTCTCGTCATCGGAAAGCACGTCGAATCCGACCCCCACCCCGGTTACCCCTTCAAGAGAAGAAACCTGCTGGACCACAGCATCCTGGAAATGGGACCGAATCGGGCAACCCGGGGTGGTCAGCGAAACGGTCACATTGATGTGGCCGTCATCCTTGATTTCAATGCTGCGAACCATGCCGAGCTCCACAATGTTGCGCCGGAGTTCGGGATCGATGACCGCGGTCAGCTTTTCCTTGATCTGCTCTTCGGTGGGTAGGGACATGGGGTGATTCTCGCAGAAGGGCAGGGCCGGCCGTCGGGGGGCGAGATCGCCCGGCAGGGCCCTTAGGGGATCAACTGACCCCGACCGAGGAGCCCAGAATGGCATTCCGGATCCGTTTCACCACGTTGGCAGCAACCCTGCTGGCAGTCATCATTTTCGTGGCCTCAGCGGCTGTCGCTACCGAAGGCGCGGCAGCCGCGAAATATGTGGTTGCCCAATGCGGCTGGCGGGTCGGCCAGGACGCAAGCTGGTACGACACCAGTGCGGACCGCTTTCTGAAGAAGTCCTACTGCCAGCCGCCCGAATCATCCGACGCTCTCGACGGGGTCCACATGGTCAGTCAGGCCCGCGAGTCGGCAAAGTCGGTTTCCGGGACCCGGATCGCCACCTGGCGTTGGCAGGCGCCGGAGGGTACGGCCATCGTCAACGTGCATGGTCAGCGCTGGCAATTTCTGGGTGAGGGGTTCCAACACCGGCTTGGCGGCGTCCCGCGTGGTGGCAGCTTCAGCCCGAGGCTGGCACTTGAGACCAGCGACGAGATCCGACGTGATTTCTGGTTCGGATTCGAGCCCGGGGTTCAGGCCTTTGAATCACGGCTGGGCTGTTATCGACCGGAAGAGAGTTCCTGCCGGATCGACGGCACTGTCCTGGCGGGGGTTCGCGCTCTCACTTTCACCATCGATGATCCGCTGATACCGGCCGTCCAGGTCGGTGGTCCGCTGACAGGCACCGACTGGCTACGAGGTGTCCAGGCCATTTCCTTCAGCAACCAGGATCGAGGCTCCGGCCTCAGGTACGCCCAGACCTCGGTTGACAACACACCGCGGGCGAGTTCAGAGATGTCCTGCGCGATACAGCTGATAGCCGGCCAGTGGCGCGGCACGAGGATGCAGCCCTGCCCGGCCGGGGCCAACGGAACCCAGTCGGTCGACACGCGAGCCCTCACCGACGGCCCCCACGTGCTGCGTCATTGTGCGTTCGACCTGGCCGGCAACGCCGGCTGTGCGGCCGACCGGACGATTCGAATTGACAACAATCCTCCGGCGGCTCCGCGTGCTCTGGCGGTTGAAGGGGGCGAGGACTGGCACCGGAGCAATGATTTCAATCTCACCTGGAGCGATCCCGACCAGGGGGCCGGGTCTCCGGTGGCCTCGAGCTTCTTCCGGCTGACTGGCGCGGCCGGAGAGCCGATCGCGTTCTGGGGCCAGGCCGGATCGGGCTCTGTCCGCGGGGTCAGGTTGCCAGGTCCCGGGGAATATCGGGTCAAGGTGTGGCTAGGTGACCAGGCGGGACATTCGGATGAAGGCCATTTCGCCGAGGCGAACCTTCGACTTGACGATGTGCCTCCGGCTGGATATTTCGCCGATCCCCCGGAGGAGGATCCGGGGCTGATCAGGGTCCCGGTCACTGACCGGTTCTCCGGGGTTGCTGGTGGCAGCATCGCCTGGCGCCCGGCGGACCGCAGTGACTGGCACGTGATTCCGAGCCGGTACTCGACTGGCGGCGAGCCGGCTCTGACTGCCCGGTTCCCGGAAGATCTGCCCCGGGGGCTCTGGGTGCTCAGAGCGATGATCGCCGATCGTGCCGGGAACCTTTCGGTGACGGACAGACGGGCCAATGGCTCGGTCATGACCGTGAAGACCCCTTTGCTGGACGAGACAACCCTGGAGGCGTGGTTCACGGGTCGGCGTTCGGGCTCTCCGGACAGGAACACGGTTGATTTCGGCCACCGGGCCCGACTGGAAGGTCGCCTGGCCAGCGTTGAGTCGGGCGGCATTGCGGACGCCGAATTGCTGGTTTCCGAGATTCCTCTGGCGGGCTCCCGCGAACCGGCGACCGTGCGAAAAGTCAGGACCGATGATCGCGGCTTCTTTGACCTCTTCCTGGACCCCGGCCCGGGACGGAAGGTATGGGTGAAGTTCGCCGGCACGAGGCGGCTTCAGGAATCGCAGTCGGGAGTTCTCGATCTCAAGGTGAAGGGGAAGATCAGCTTCCGGGCAAGACCGAAGCGGCTCCGGACCGGGCGAGTCATCCGGTTCCGGGGGCATGTTGCCGGCCGGGGTGCCTGGCAGCCCGCCCGCGGCAACCTCGTGCAGATTCAGTATTTCGAGGAAGCAGCTGGCCGCTGGCGGCCGGTCGTCCTGGCCAGGACCGACTCTCTCGGTGACTATCGTGCCCGTTACCGGTTCCGGTACATCACCGGCGTGGCAAGGATCCGGCTGCGGGCCTTGCTTGTGCCATCGGCCCGGTTTCCCTACGCGGAGTCGGCTTCGAAACCGGTGACCGTCAGGGTCCGCGGGTGACAGTCAGGGTCCGCGGGTGACCGCGACCCTCGGACCGCCGCCGGAACTATTTCCGGCTGAGGCGTCTGGCGCAGCGCTCGATGTGCTGGATGCTGCCCGGATTCCGGTTGATGCACTGATTGAGCTGCGGCAGCCTGTTGGTCGGAATGCGCTTGACGTAGGTCGTGATCTGGGTCTGGGTTTGCGGCGTGACATTGGTCTGCTCAAAGGCCTGATTCACGTCGTCCAGACTGCGCTGGATGCTGCCGTTGATCCCCGTCGTCACTTTCTCGGTCGTGTCAAGCACGGGACGGACGATGAAGTAATAGGCGGCAGCCAGCGTGCCGACCACGACCAGAACCCGGACAACGCCGGAGATCAGTGTCCCCCCGATCATCTGCATGCGCAAACCATACATCCTGCTTCGGTGGACCAACCCCTGAAGAGCGGCTCCCTCGACGCCATCCGGGGAAGATCTGCGGCCGGTGGCGGCAGCAACTACCCTTCAGTCAATGAATCCGCGTGACTATCTCGAAATTGACCGGCTCCTGACGGATGAGGAGCGACTGATCAAGGAGACCGTTGCCCGTTACGTCAACGAGAAATACCTGCCGGATGTGGCGGAGCACTTCGAGAACGGAACCTTTGACCCGGCGGTGCCGAAAGATCTGGGAGATCTGAATCTGCTCGGCATGCACTTGAAGGGATACGACTGCGCCGGGACTACCGCGGTCGCCTACGGCGTGGCCTGCATGGAACTCGAGGCTGGCGACAGCGCCCTTCGTTCCTTTTGCTCAGTCCAGGGGTCGCTGGCGATGTTCGCGATCTGGAAGTGGGGCAGCGAGGAGCAGAAACAACGGTGGCTGCCTGGGATGGCCGCCGGTGATCTGGTTGGTTGCTTCGGACTGACCGAGCCGGATTCCGGTTCCGACCCTGGTTCGATGCGAACCACGGCCCGGCGGGACGGCGGGGACTGGCTGGTCAATGGCTCCAAGATGTGGATCACTTCCGGGTCGATGGCCGATGTGGCGGTGGTCTGGGCGAACACAGATGACGGTGTCCAGGGGTTTCTGCTCGAGAAGGGCATGGAAGGTTTCACCGCCCCGGAAATGCACGGCAAGCTGTCGCTACGGGCATCGGTCACTTCCGAGCTCGCCTTCGACGACGTGCGGGTGCCGGACACAAACCGTCTGCCCGAAGTCCAGTCCCTCAAGGGCCCGCTCAGTTGCCTCAACGAAGCCCGGTACGGCATCGCCTGGGGGGTCGTCGGTGCCGCCAGATCCTGCTTTGAGGCGGCTCTCGACTACGCGATGACCCGCAAGCAGTTCGACCAGCCGATCGCTTCGTTCCAGTTGACCCAGGCCAAACTCGCCGACATGGCGACCAAGGTCCAGCAGGGGTACCTTCTCGCGTTGAGGCTGGGGCAACTGAAAGACGAGGGCAGAATCGAGCCGGAACAGATTTCGATGGGCAAGCGTGCCAACGCGCGGATGGCCCTCGATGTGGCCCGAACCGCACGCGGCATTCTCGGTGCCAACGGGATCACGCTCGAATACCCGGTCCTGCGTCACGCCAACAATCTCGAATCGGTCTTCACATACGAAGGTACCGACGAGATCCATACCCTCTCGATCGGGATGGCGTTGACCGGCATCCCGGCCTTCCGCTAAGGGGCAACCAGGGAAAAGCGGACCGCTGGTCGACGCGCGATGCGGCCCAATGTCCCCTGTGTGGCCTTGTGGTTTCGGCAGATGAGCTTCGCCCGGCCGCAAGACCTGCGATTACCCACAAATGATGTGGGTAAACGTGGCTCTCGACCCGGAATGTGGGTAATCGTGGCTCTCGACCCGGAGTGCGGGGGCTAGCGGAAGCGGGGGCTAGCGGAAGCGGGGGAAGCCCGGGGCGAAGCTTGGGAATTCGCTGCCGTTCAGGTAGCGGGAGAGAACCTTGCGCCCACCGGGGAAGTTCTGGATCCGGAACCCGTTCGAGCTGCCGAAATCCTGGTAGTAGACCAGCATCCGGACCTTGACCCGCTTGCGGGCGAAGCCGAAAATACGCCGCATGAAGCCGGGACCGTCACTGTCCCAGAGACCGAACTCGGTCAGGGCCATCGGCTTGTTCTTGCCCAGCGACCATTTGTCGTAGAAACGGTCGAGATGCTCCCAGTTGTTGTAACGGTTGTAGAAGTCGGTGCCGACCCAGTCGACCCATTTCCTGCCCGGCCAGTACTTCGCCGGACGGTTGGCCCTGACGGTCGGTGAACCTGCCGGCAGAGGACTCCAGACCAGGGAGACAGGCGCCTTGGGCAGGCGCCGCGGCAGGCGCCTGGCCTTGCCGGTCTTGCGGACTTTCGGCAGGCCGATCTCCCGGAGCCTGGCGTTGATGCGCCCTCGCTTCGCCCCACCGCGGGTGATGATCGCGATCCGCCGAAAAGCGGAGCGGTACCACTTGAACGCGTAGTCGCCACCGCGCACGTTGCCGGAACAGTCGACCCCGGCGTAGTAGTTGAGGCAGCGGTTCGGCTCCCCGAGCGGGCGGAGGTAGATCCTCAGGTGCCTGCGGGCCGCAGTGTGATTGATCTGAAGCAGGTAATCGTCACCGCCGCCACGGGCGATCTGCCTCGGGGTGATCAGTTCCTCGCCGTTGTCCGCCCGCGTGGTCATGTGAAGCATCGGCCGGGCCTTGATCGAACGCCAGCGCGGCATCGACTTGCTCCAGCTGTTGCCCCATTGGTGGAAGGTCTGAATTATCGGCGGGTGTTTGCCGACCGCCCGGGAGAAATCACGGAAATCAGATGCTTCGCCGGTATCGGTGACCCCGAAAAACACCTTGCCGGGAGGTGGTTTGAGCACGCTTGCTCCAGCCGTGGGAGCCATTGCCAAAGCGAAAAACAACGCTCCGCAGAGCGTTAGAAACCGGAGCCTGTACATGGTCGGAAGGGTGGAAAGCATGGTTAAGGCAACCGGGCGGGACCCCCTCGGTTGCGCTTTTCCACCATAAGGAAGACGATTGCGGGCGGTCAAGAAGATGCCCTGCGTGAAGCAGACCTTTCAATCGCCTGGCGGCGGCGACACCGAATGCGGCCCTAGTCGACCGAGAACCAGGCCCGGACGTCACCTTCGTGGCTGGGATAACGCTGGCCAGAGACGTCGACCACCACCTTCACGATCTCCCCGGTGAACGGGAAGGGGGCGGTGTACTCAGGGGTAACCGGAGAAGCACTGTCGCGCCCCACGCAAAGACCGTCGCCGACCACGCAGAAGTAGCCGGGCTGGGTGACGATTTCCCCGGAGCCGACTTTCTGGTCATCGACATACAACTCGAGGGTCCCCATAGCCCCGGGCATCTTCGGATCTTCGCTCGGTCCGGCGGCGGTGAACTCCGCGACCACCACATGCCGACCGGGATCGAGGTCACGGTCGGCGACCACATCCTGCAACTTGGTGCCGACCCAGTTGAAGGTGTAACGGAGTCTGCCGTCCTTCACGTAGAGGCTGTGGCCGCCGGAGACTCCTCCGTGCGCGAAGATCACCCCCTCGGTGCCCGGCGAGATACCGACCCCGGCTGTCACCGCGTATGAACGGCCCGAGATACGCACCGCCGATTGTTCCGGCACATCCGCGGT
>JBGAOF010000074.1:2429-9430 GCA_044221915.1 Solirubrobacterales bacterium | reverse complement strand
AACGAGGACATCGCCAACCTCGTGGTGGCCCAGCTGCTGCACCTCGATGCGGAGGATCCCGAGAAGGACATCAGCCTCTACATCAACTCGCCCGGTGGCTCCGTCTACGCGGGCCTCGCGATCTACGACACGATGCAGTTCATCAAGCCCGATGTCCAGACGATCTGCGTCGGGATTGCGATGAGCATGGGAGCGCTGCTGCTGGCCGGCGGAGCCGAAGGCAAGCGGATGTCGCTCCCTAACTCCAAGATCCTGATCCATCAGGTGTCCTCCGGATTCCAGGGGCAGGCGACCGACATCGAGATCCACGCGAACGAGATCATCGACACCCGCAGCCGACTCGACAAGATCCTCGCCAAGCACACCGGACAGGACCTCGAGAAGATCACCCACGACACCGAGCGCGACTACTTCATGAGCGCCGAGGAAGCCGCCAAGTACGGTCTGATCGACCGGGTCATCGAACATCGGTAGAAGCACGGTTTGCCCGGCCTCCGCCGCAACCTTGCCGGAGCCGTCGCCATCCTGGCGGCGGCTCTCCTTTTTTCAGGGCAGTCCGGTGCGGCCCGGCCCGATCCGGGTTTTCGCCTGATTCGTTCCGGGGTCACCCCCAAGGACGCGATGCCCGACTCGGTGAAGCCGATCCGGTTTCACTTCAACTTCGCTGCCCGACAACCCTTGCGCCTTTCGATCCGGATCCAGAAACCCGGTTCCGGCCACACCGTCCGCCGGATCGTGACCGGGCGGCTTGCTCCCGGCCGCTGGCACCACCTGACATGGGACGGCTTGAGCCAGCGTCGCAGACTGGTGCCGTCCGGCCGGTATTCGGTCGTGGCGGGTCCGGTCGGGGGGCCGCTTCGCAGGCTCGGGCGACTCCGGCTCCACAGCCACCGTTTTCCGGTCGACGGACCTCATGGCACCCGTGGCTACATTGGCCGGTTCGGGGCACCAAGGGTTGACGGTCGCACCCACGAAGGCTTCGACATCACCGCGGCCTGTGGAACCCCTCTGGTCGCGGTCCGGGCCGGGACCATCCTGAAACGGGCATTCGACCCTGAGCTTTACGGCAACTTCGTCGTGCTGAAGGGCAAGGCGGAGAGGCGGACCTACAAGTACGCCCACCTGCTGCGACCAGCCCCCGTCCGCCGGGGCCAGAGAGTGCGGGCCGGGCGCCGCCTCGGCTCGGTCGGCCAGACCGGAAACGCCGCCAGCACCCCCTGTCATCTTCACATTGAAATCCGGACCGGGGGGAGGCTCCTCAACCCGGAACCACTGGTCAACTCCTGGGACTGGTGAAGCCGGTCAGGAGCTGCGGGCAGCGAGGGACCGGGCGCAGTCGACGATTGTCTCTTCGACCGGCCGCGCCACGATTCCGAGAACTTCCCTGGCGCGAGTCGCGTCGAAATCGTTGCGTTTGCCGATGTCCTGAGCGAGAGCCCGGGCGCCCGGGTCGAAGAGGGCCATGATGCGGACGATGAACCTGGGGGCGGTACGGGTCGGAGCCTTCTTCGCAAGCTCGGGCACCCTCTCGCGCAAGATCTCCGAGACTTCCGGCAGCCAGAGAAATGAGCCAGTCACGATGAAGCGCATCCCGCCTGCCCCGGGTTTCTCCATCGCCGCGATATGAGCGGCCGAAACATCTCGCACGTCGACCCAACTGAACCCGATCTTCGGCACGGCGGGCATGCCGTCCAGAAGGCGCTGGATTCCCTCGAGAGAGAACGAGTCATCGTCCGGCATGACGGGTCCGAGGATCGCACCGGGGTTGATCACAGCCAGTTTTTCGGGATCGCCGCGCTGCCCGACCAAATCCCAGGCTGCCCGTTCCGCCAGCGTCTTTGATTGTGCGTAGGCGGCGACCGCATCGACGTCGGTCCAGTCGTCTTCGGTGTACGGGCGGTCATCCGGGCTGGCACCACCCCGGATCGCGGCTACCGAAGAGGTCATGACCACCCGTTCGACTCCGGCCTCCAGGGCCGCCCCCACAACCCTGGTCGCGCCATCGACAGCGGGCCGGATCAGCTCCTGGGGGTCCTTCGGCTTCGCTGGCGGGAAGGGAGAGGCAATGTGGAGCACGTAGCGGCAGCCGGCCACTGCCTCGGACCAGCCCGTATCTGCTGCGAGGTCGGCCTCAATGAATCCGATCCCGGCCGGCCTGCCGATCTCGCCCGAGATGTTCTGCTCGATTCGCGGACCCTTTGCCTTGTCACGAACCGTGGTCCGGACCTCGTATCCCGCCTCGAGCAGATCGATGATTGTCCGTCCACCCAGAAAGCCGGAGCCCCCGGTGACCAGAACCGTCCCCTTCGCATCACCACTTGCGGTCATCTGACCAGTCTAAGCTGCCCGCCATGAGCAGATTGATCGATCTATCGGCGCCGATCGAACCGGGCCCGGAAGGTGCCCCGGACGTTATTCGGGTCGACGTTGAATACACCCGGCATGAGGAGGGGGCGAAGCAGATCGAGGCACTTTTCGGGGTTGGGCCCGAACTGCTCCGTGACGGGGAGGGCTGGGCGGTTGACACCTTCACCCTGCTCGGCACCCACAGCTCGACCCACGTTGACGCGCCCTGGCATTACAACTCGACGATTCAGGGCAAGCCGGCCGAGACGATCGACCAGCTTCCCCTCGACTGGTTCTTCCGGCCCGGATTCCTGCTCGATTTCCACGAGCGTGGGGACGGCGAGGTGATCGGGATCAGCGATATCGAGCAGGAACTTGAGCGCTCCGGACACGAGATCGCCGACCGGGACATCTGTCTTGTCCGTACCGGTTGTGACCGCTATCTCGGTACCCTCGAATACATGGCCCACGGCCCGGGCGTCTCGGCCGAGGCGACACGATGGCTCTACGACCGCGGTGTGCGGGTGATGGGCATCGACGCCTGGGGCTGGGACAGGCCGCTCTGGATACAGGCCGAGGAGGCAAGGGAGAAGAGGCAGCGCGGGATCTTCTGGGAGGCGCATCAGGCCGACATCCCCTACTCGCAGATCGAACGCCTGGCCAACCTCGACCGGTTGCCGGCCACCGGATTCACTGTCGCATGCTTTCCGCTCAAGCTGGTCGGCGGCAGCGCCGCACCGGCCAGGGTGGTCGCGATCCTGGACTGATCGGCTACCGCCCGGGGAGGGTCCTTCAGCGAGACGGAAAGCGGGCTTCGAATTCCCGGAAGAGCTCGCCCTGTTCGCCGAGCGCAGCCCGTTTCTCGCCGGGGCCAAGGAAGGAGCAGCGCAGGCCATTCCTGGCGATCTTCTTCAGCTGACGGTAGCCGAAGCCATGCTGGCGGACAGCCTTCACGTACTGGGCTGTGAGGTCGGTCCGAGAGACTCCTTCGTCGTCGGTCGCAAGGGTGACCTTGATGCCCGCCTTGACATAGTCGGTTATCGGATGCCTGCGGCCGGAAAGCCGGAGGATCTGCTCATTCGAGGTCAGACTCGACTCGAGGCAGATACCTTTCTTCTTCATGCTGCGGAGGATCTGGTCCGGGTTCTCTTCCCAGCGGAGGTCGGCCCCGTGCCCGATCCACTCGGCCCCGGCGACGTTGACCGCCTGCCGGATGTGAAACCTCAGATCCGCGGGAGGCACCAGTCCGGGAACCAGTTCACCGGCATGGAGAGTCACGTTCTCATCCGGATAGACCGATCGCAGGTACCGCAGCATCCTCATGTGGAGGCTGTAATCCCCGGTCGCGTAGGCGGCATCCTCGGGCTGGACCATGTTCATCCCGGCCCAATTCGGGTCGGCCTTCATCAGCTCGAAACCAAAGAGAAGCTGGGCGAAGACCACGGCCGGCGGCTGGTTGCGAAGCACCTGGACGTCAAAGTGGACCCGCACGTCACAGCCGGATTGTGGCGGCTGGCCGGAAGAGCAGTTCTGGAGGTCGGACCGGCGGGTCAGGGCGGTGGTTGCGGTCAGGCTGGCGGCCGGGATCGCGTTGGTGATGCCGGCCGCCAGCATCGCCTGTCGCATTGCCGAAAAATCGGGGTTGTAGCCGACCAGGTTGGCGACCGCCATGGTCGCCCCGAACTGCGGGGTTATCAGCGGTTCGACGTACTGGACGTTCTGGTCGTCCGCCCGCTGGGTGACCTGGGCGAGTCCGTCACCCTGGCGACCCGAGAAGGCCGAGCCGAAAAGATCAAAGGTGGCAAAGAAATGATTGTGACCGGAAAATGCGTCCGGGCGGAACTCGCGCATCGACCAGGCGGCGAGGACCTGGTCCCAGAGCTGGGTGTTGGCAAGCGCCGCAGTCAGGGGAACCTGGCTTCCGGTGCAGGGCGGGAAGGAGGAGGCAAAGGTGGTGGTGTCCACGCATTTGCCGTCTTCCGCCCCCCAGCGGATCATCGCCTCCGCGTAGACCGCACCCGAAAGATGGGTGTGGAGGTCGGCGCCCTTGGGCATTCCAAGCAGGAACTGCCTCAGACGCTGGGGCCTCTCGCGCAGGTGGTTGAGCCTCTGCGCGGCACCAGACTCATCGGCCCAACCGACGTCAGGAAGCAACAGACAGGCCAGCAGGAAGAAGGCGGCAAGGAAGGTCGGGCGGAAGCTCACATCGCGATCGTAGCGTCAGCCGCGGGGCCGGGGCCGGCTTTCGCCTCAGATGCCGGGTGTCGCTTCGATCCTGCCGGCTTTGATCTCGCCGGTGAAATCCTCGAAGTCCTTCCGGTTCTGCTTCTCGTAGCGAAGGCTGAATTCAGCGATCGCCTGGTCGAATTTCTCTCCCTTGCCGAGATAGTCCGCGATTGCAACGCGGTCTCCGGTCCGCGCATGGGCGAGGGCCATAGCTCCGGCGCAGGCCCGCACGTACTCGGTCAGGCCCAGCTCACCGAGCGATCCGATGTCGATCGTGAGCTTTCCGTCCCAGAGCTGGCGAATGTAGAAGTCCCTGGTTTCACCGTCCGGCCCCTGGGCTCTCACCCAGCCGAGGAAGAGGTCACTGGCCGCCTGGGTCAACCGCTGGCCCTCGACGACGCGGCGTCCCTGGAGGCGGAACTTCGATGCCCCGGCGTAGGGCGCGAGGACCGATGCCTGTGCCTCCTTCACCTGAAGCACGAGCGGGTCCTTTCGGCGGTTTGACAGAAACAGCAGAACCCAGGCCCGGGTGCCGACCGATCCGACCCCAACCACTTTCCGGGCCATATCGACGAACCGGTAGTGGCCGAAGAGATGCTGCCGGTCCGGCGGCAGGGTGGAGGCGTACTCGTCGAGCAGGCTGTGCAGGTATGTCTTCACCATCTCGAAATCAGCGACTCCGAGATTTGGTGCCAGCTCGGTCGCTGGAACCAGCAGCGGAGGCCGGCTCGCGAAGCGGGGTTCGCCGGAGCTTTCCTCGGTCAGCTTGCGCTGCGCGCGGCTGCTGTCCTTGCGGGTCGCCTTGTCGATGTCCCGCCGCAGGTTTATCCCTGAATCGGTCCCGTGCGCCCCTTCGAGGATCTCGACCATCCGCTCGACATCAAGGCGCTCGTACCAGACGTCAAGGTAGCTCTTCGCCGCGAGCCGGCGCATCACCCGACGGTACTCGGACATGCCGGCCAGGATGATTGCCCGTGCGGACTTCTTGCCTGCCCCGTTTTCGCGGGCTGCGATGACGGCGCTGGCCGCCATTCGTTTCACATCCCATTCCCAGGGCGCGGGCAGGGTCTCGTCGAAGTCATTGAGGTCAAAGACGAGTCGGCGGTCGGGGGCCGCGTAGCCACCGAAGTTGGAAATGTGAGCATCACCGCAAGCCTGGACCCGAACTCCGGTCGTGGGGGTGGGGGCGAGGTCGGCCGCCATGATTGCGGCGCCGCCCCGGTAGAAAGCAAAGGGGGAGGCCGACATGCGTCCGTACCGGATCGGCAACAGCTCCTGTACCCGGTTCTCGGCCTGTTTCTGAAGGATCTGCACCGGGTTGCGGTCCGGGTCGGGTACCCAGTCGGCGTGGCTCTCGCGAGGAGCTCTGCGGCGCAGCTCCTTCCCGGTAAGCCGGGGTGAATCCTGCGTCAGGTGGGCGGACTTCGGGGTCTTGCTCATCCTCGCAAGATACCCGGCCGACCTTCGCAATTTTCACACCAACCGGATGAACCTCCGTTCCCGCGGGAAGGTATCCGGCCGATGTTGTGCAATTGCGGGGAGCGGGGCTTCCCCCGATCGCAAATCCCAAGGAGGAGTTACAAATGAGCGGTTCAAGCGGTACCAACGGCCACCTCGACATCGGCGGGGTGTTCGAAGCGACCGGGGATTACTACTCGAGAGGCTTCGGCACATTCTGGCTGGTTGCCTTGATCCTGCTGGTTCCGGCGGCGATTATCCAGTTCGTTCTCGGAGACGGCGGCCTGGGCGGCCTGATCGGATCCCTGGTCCAGTTGATCGCGAGCGCCTGGTTGATCGGATCGGTGATCCGCATCGTCCAGGACATCCACGGTGACGGCCAGGTTGACTATTCGGTCGGTGACCTGCTGGGCTCGGTCTGGCCCCGCCTGCTGGCGATCATCTTGCTGGAGATCCTCCTGGGCATCATCATTGGCATTGGTCTCTTCCTCTTCATCATTCCCGGTGTGATCCTCGCTTTGGTCCTCGCCGTGGCGATGCCGTCGCTGATCGTTGAGGACATCGGCGTTTTCGACTCGATGTCGCGCAGTGCTGATCTCACCCGTGACAACCGCATGCGCATTCTCGCGGTCGGCCTCCTGGTGATCCTGATCTATGTCGGGATCGCGGTCCTGACCATGCTCCTCGTCGCGGTGACTCCGATCCTCGGAGTGATTGCCGGACTGGTGCTCGGGATCCTCCTTTATCCCTATCTTGCGATGCTCACCACGGTTCTGTACTACCGCCTGGTGGAGCTGAAAGAGGGCGGCGTGGTCGCGGTCGAAGAGACCGTGATTGTTGAGGAGGACGCCGGACCCCCGCCGGCCCAGTAGCCGGCGGAAAACTTGCGCCGGTCCGGGCGGGAGCCCCCGGATCTGCGCACTTCACCGGAAGGGCCGTGGCAGGGCATCACACCCCCCCCCCCACCCCAC
>JBGAOF010000074.1:0-2419 GCA_044221915.1 Solirubrobacterales bacterium | reverse complement strand
CGGGCGTAAATCTGCCGCGGGGCTGGGGGGCCGCCCCGGGTGCGCCCCTCAGGCCGGGGGGGGCGGGGGCAGGCCAGGAGCCCCGCGCCGCCCCTTCCGGCTTCTGCGGTTCACGGCTGGCGAGCGGGCTCAGACTTCGATTTCGTACTCGAGCCAGGTTGATTTTTCGGCGCCGGTCCGGTCATAAAGGGCCTGCGCACGGAAGTTGTCCGGGGCCGTCGACCAGGCTAGGTGAGAGGCACCCCATTCGCGTGCGAGATCGATCCCGGCGTCGATCAGGGCCCGGCCAGCCCCGCTGCCACGGGCATCCTCGGCTACATAAAGGTCGTTCATCAACACGATGTCTGTGGCGGTGAGTGAGCTCTTGTGGCGATAAAAGCAGCCGAACCCGATCGGCCCGCCGGGACCGAAGGCACCAAGCAGCCAGCCGTCCCCGGTACCCCCGACGAAGCGGCCGAAGAAGGCCCGGTTCCGTTCGGGGTCGATGTCCTCGACCTCGTAAAACTCCTGGTAGAGCACAAAAAGGGGTTCGAACTGCGGAAACTCCTCAACCGCAACTGGTCTGATCTCGATCATGCTTCGAGCCTAGCCGGATCGCGACGAATCGGAGTCGGCTCTCCTGCAGAACTTGTTGCCGATGAAGGGTCGGGAGCCGGGCCGGAGTAAATGAAGGCCAGCGTCGCCAGTGTCCGGAAATCCCGGCCACGGCGGCGAGTCTTCTAGAGTGGGACAAGGCGAGCCCACTCACGACCCTGGAGGGTAGATGGCAGGTCCGACCGAAAGTACCGAACAGCTTCTCTGCAGCTTCTGCGGCAAGTCGCAGCGGCAGGTCAAGAAACTGATCGCCGGGCCGGGCGTCTATATCTGCGACGAGTGCATCGATCTCTGCAACGAGATCATCGATGAAGAAACCATTTCGTCCGCAGCGCCGGCCGGGCTCGACCTGGACCGGCTGCCCCGCCCACAGGAGATCAACTCCGTGCTCGATGAGTACGTGGTGGGCCAGGAAACCGCCAAGCGAGCCCTTGCGGTCGCCGTTTACAACCACTACAAGCGGGTCCGCATGGCCGAAGAAGGCGAAGCGGAAGTGGAACTCCAGAAGTCGAACATCATGTTGCTCGGCCCGACCGGCTGCGGCAAGACATTGCTCGCCCAGACGCTCGCACGCATCCTCAACGTGCCCTTCGCGATCGCCGATGCGACCGCATTGACCGAGGCCGGGTACGTCGGTGAAGACGTCGAGAACATCTTGCTCAAGCTGATCCAGGCGGCGGACTACGACGTTGCCAAGGCCGAGACGGGGATCATCTACATCGACGAGATCGACAAGATCACCCGCAAGGCGGACAACCCCTCGCTGACCCGGGATGTTTCCGGGGAGGGGGTTCAGCAGGCGCTGCTGAAGATCCTTGAAGGCACCACGGCATCGGTGCCTCCACAGGGTGGTCGCAAACACCCGCACCAGGAATTCCTGACCATCGACACGTCGAACATCCTTTTCATCTGCGGTGGTTCCTTCGCCGAGCTCGAAAAGGTCATCGAACGGCGGGTTGACAACAAGGGAATCGGTTTCGGCGCGGTGGTTTCAGAGGAGGGGCACGAGGATCCGGGCGAACTGTTCGAACAGGTGCTCCCGGAAGATCTGGTCGAGTTCGGGCTGATTCCCGAGTTCATCGGCCGGCTACCTGTGGTGGCGGCCCTTCACCAGCTCGACCAGGCCGATCTGGTCCGTATCCTGACCGAACCGCGGCACGCCCTGGTCCGCCAGTTCCAGCGATTCTTCGAGTTCGACGGCATCGAACTGGTATTCGCCGAAGACTCACTGGAAGCGATCGCCGACAGGGCCCTGGTGAGGGAGACCGGCGCCCGGGGCCTCAGGTCGATCATCGAAGATGCGCTACTTGACGTCCAGTTCGAACTGCCCTCACGCGAGGATGTCAGCAAATGCGTGGTGACTCGCGAGGCGATCGAAAAGGGCCAGCCCCCGATGCTGGTCACGGGCCCGGGAGCCGCCGCCCGCCCGTCTGAGGATGAAGACGCCTTCGGCGAAGAACAGACTGCCTAGGACTTGCTACGGGGGATACTCCACCTGTGGGAGTCCCTCTGCTTGAAAAGGACGCGAACGGCCTCCGGGTGACCTGGGGTGGCCACGCCACCGTCTTGATCGAGATCGACGGGGTGCGGCTCGTTACCGACCCGGTCCTGCGCTCCAGGGTGGTTCATCTGCGGCGCCATGCTCCCGACCCGGGCCCCGCCTTTGTCGAGGGGATCGATGCCGTGCTGATTTCCCACCTTCACTTCGATCATCTTGACCTTCCCACCCTCAGGCGATACGGCCGCGGCACCCGAATTGTCGTGCCGGCCGGAGCCGGAGCGCTGATCCGCCGGGCCGGCTTCGCGAAAGTGACGGAAATGCTGG
>JBGAOF010000073.1:0-9829 GCA_044221915.1 Solirubrobacterales bacterium | reverse complement strand
ATCCTAGCTGCCCGGGGCGGTGAGCAGGACCCGGCAAGGGGCCCGTTTGATGACTTAGGCAGTCACCGGGCCGATCTCCTCGGGCCGGTAGTCACCCGTCCCGCCGAGGCGGGCACCACCCCGGATCGGGCTGGGCGGCTCCGCTCCCATGACGATTGCATCCGCCCCGAACTTCCCGGCGGCAAGCACGATCCCGCTCCCCCGGCGCCGCACCCTTTCGATCTCCACCCGGACCTCTACATCGCCGTATTCCGAAGCCACTTCGCTGGCCCTCCGGGTCGCGCTCTGCGCCGCATCGGCCACCTCTTCGGGCAGCGGATCCCCGATCGCCCGGGTGAGTGGTATTTCGATCAGGTAGAGAATTGTCATCACCGAATGGCTGCTTGGCCCGCCGCGCCTGCCCGGTTCCCCTTCGGCGGCCATGCGGCCCGCGGTCGAGACTATGTCGTCATCCAGGGGGCTGCCGAATATGGGGACGAGGATGTTGTGAAAATCGATTGATACCCGCGGCCGGGTGAGGGCCCGGGCATCGACCCTGACCTGCCGGGTCAGGGAGACCTGCTCGACAACCTTCCTGTAGATCACGTATCCCACCAGGCCGACCGCAAGCCAGGCGAGACCGATCCAGCGTGCAGCATCGTGAAACAGCAGGACCGAAACCAGGGCAAGACTGCTGAGCAGTGCGCCGATCACCGCTGAAAGCGGGCGCGAAGTACCCCCCAGGTTCACGTTGAGCGGCGCGCGGAAAGGGCGCTCCGCATCGGGCCTTGACTTTCGCAGCTTCAGGATCGAGAGATGGGCGATCGTGATCGCCAGGGTCGCACCGAAGGCGTAGATCCCGGCCAGGGCTTCAATGTCACCGATCCGGGCGAGGCCGAGCACCGCTGCCGCGCAGAGAATGATCGCCTTGTAGGGGACTTCATAGCGACGGCCGAGCTGCCCGAGCCAACTGGGTATCTGCCGGTTGACCGCCAGGGTGTAGGTGTGACGGGAAACGCCGAGCATGGCCGTATTCGCCGCCCAGATCAAGGTGCCGGCGGCGACAATCGCCACCAGCCATTGGAGCGCCGTCGACAACCAGGCGGGGTCGAAGGCCTCAACCACTCCCAGCACCGGTGCCTCGATATATGTCGTACCGAGGTTGGTCACCGGCCCGTCCGGACCCACGTACACCGGGACCGCCATCAGGGCAACGGCCGCCATCACCGCGTAAAGCAGAGGAACCATCCAGATCACCCGGGTCACGGTGCGAGTGAAATGCCTCGGGTTGAGGTCGAGATCCGGGACCAGGTTCGAGACCGCCTCGATCCCGGCGTAGGCCAGCATCGCGAGCACGGTGGCATAGATCGCATCCCTGGCACCGGGGCTCTCGAAGAGCTGGAGGTGACGGGTCAGGCTCTCGGGATCCATCACCACGAAAAGCCCGACCACTACCACCAGGAGTTGGGTGAGCAGATCGGCGCCCGCCAGGGCAAGAAGAAACCGTGGGCGACGGCGGGCCGGCACGTCGAGGGTGTTCAGGACCGTGATGTAGAGAACAATCGCGACGATTATCACGGGCACCCAGATGGTCCCGTGGATGTCCCCGGTGACGGGCCGCAGGTAATGCGGGACCGAGAGAACCGCGAGTGCGATCACGATCAGGTAGTCGAGCAGGATCACCCAGCCGGCCACAAAGGCGACCAGTTCGTTGAAAGCATGACGCGCGAAGGCGGACGAGCCGCCCCTTTCGCGCAACATTGCGCTGCCTTCGAAGTAGGTGAAAATCGTCAGCACGAAAAGGATTCCCGCGGCGACGAAGATCAACGGGGTCAGTCCCAGGCCCCGCTTGGCCACCACCCCGAGCGAAAAGTAGATCGAGAAACCGACCGATGAATAGGTCACGATCAGCAGCCAGAGGGCACCCGAGCGGGGCGCCTTTTCTGGGAACTTCAGGTCCGAAACCTTCATTCGGGGCCCTCGCGGGTCACCTTGCGCTGCACGAAATAGCGAATCAGGCCGAGGGCGACGAAGGCGATGCCGATCAGGAAACCGACCGAGGCGGGACCACCTCCACGGGCGATGGTCATCGCCAGAATGACGGCACCGATCACCGCGTAGACGAGCGAAAAGGCCCGCACCGACCGGTCGTAGACTCCACCCCGCTTCATCCCGTCACCGCCCCGGCCAGGGTGGGGGCCTCCGTCGCGTCCGGATCCTCAGAGACCACGATCACCCGACAGGGCCTCTCCCTCAGGACCGTCGCCAGGGTCTTGCCGTACTGCGGTACTCCACGCCGGGAACGGAGGCCGATGACAATCGCGGCCGCATTCGAGGCCTGTGCCTGCCGGGCCAGGAAATACCCTTCCTGCCCCGGCCTGACCCTCTCGACCTTGCCGGTGACCCGCAACCCGGCGATCAGTTTTGCCCGCTCGATCTTGCTCTGGGCGTCCTTCTCCTCCTCGGCCATCGAGCTTTCCAGGGGCAGGTGAGTGGGAACCGTCAGCAGGGCGATGATGTGAATGCCGCGACGACGGTCGGAGGTCAATTTGGCCGCAGTTGCCATCACCTCCTCCGAGAAGGGCTGATCGGCCGGGAAAGCGACTATCACCGACTTGTATTCGATTTCTTCAACCCCGAGCGGCTCCGGGAGGACTACTCTGACCGTCCGGGTCAGAGGCAGCTCCTGGTGGCGGCGAAAGACGACGAATCCGACCAGGCCCAGAGCAAGCCAGATCAAGCCAACCGCGAGCGTGACCGGGTTCAGGGCCATCACCACCAGCCAGGCAAGGAAGGTCCCCAGGCCACCGAAAACCGCGGTGAGAGGGATCAGCACTCCCCGGAATCGCACGTTACCTTTCGGCATCCACGCGCGCTTCGCTTCCGGCTGCTTTTGCCTCAGCCGGATCACGGCGGCGTGGGCGATCGTGAACGAGAGCATCGCCCCGAACGAGTACATGGTCGCCAGGAATGCGGCCTGGCCGGGGATCAGGGTGATGATGGCCAGGACAGCGAAAAAGACGATCGCAATGTACGGAGTCCTGTAGGTGGGGTGAATTCGGCGGATCGCTTCGGGAAGCTGGCGGTACTGGCCCATCGAGTAGCTGAGCCGTGAAACCCCGATCAATCCGGCGTTGGTGGCAATGACCAGGATCACGGCCGCCAGAACGCCCACGTAGATCCTGAGGATGTCCGTCAGGCCGGAGGCCAAGCCGAGGTTCTCGACGATCCCGAGAATCGGGTCATCAGCGAAGGTGGTCCCGAGCTCGGTCACATACTCGCCGGCCTGGTTCATCTCGACCGGCATCGCGGAAAGCGCCACCACGGGAATGAAGAGATACAGCGCCATCACCGCGATTACGACCAGAGCCACCCCCTGAGGCACTGACCGGGCCGCATCCCTCGCTTCCTCGGACATGTTGGAGATCGTCTCGATTCCCGTGTAAGCGACCATGCCAACGCCGATGCCCAAGGCGAAGTCCGGCCAGCTGGGTGCCACGCCGAGGTGGATATTCGAGACCAGCACATCCGTGTTGAAGACCAGGAACATGCCGATCCCGACCAGAATCACCTGGGTTGCGAGGTCGGCGACGGCAAGGATGATGTTGAGCCGGGCCGATTCCTGACCACCCCGCACATTCAGCCAGGCGAGAAAGACAATCACCACCGCGCCCCCGATGATGTCTCCCGGAGCATGTCCCAGCGCCGGCCAGAAGACCGCCAGATAATGGGGAACGAAAAACGATGAGATGGCTACCGTGATCGTGTAGTTCAGCATCTGCGCCCAGGCGGCGATGAAGCTGACCAGCTCGTTGAACGCGTGGCGGCCGAAGGAAGATGAACCACCCGCTTCGGGGTACATCACCGTTGCCTCGGCGTAGGTGGCTGCGGTACAGATGAAAATCAGGCCCGCGATCATGAAGGCAACCGGGGTGAGGCCGAGCGCGAACGCAGCCGTGACGCCAAGCGCGTAGTAGATCGAAGACCCGACGTTGCCATAGGCGGCAGCGAAGAGCGCCCCGGAACCGTAAATTCGGCTCAGGCTCTGGTCGCGGGGGATCCGTTCAGCCAACTTGCATCAGCTCAGCCGACGCTGGTCTCAGGCCTGCCCCAGCCCCATTCCAGCACCACCGTCAACAGACCGTCCGGGTCCCGGTCAACCCTGACCGGGACCGGCATCGCCTTGCGCATTTCACTGACAAGGTCACGCCCGGTTTCTACTTCCACGACAAACGTGGCCTGATCCCCGGAACGTTCGATCGAGACCATGCGATTGACCGCTGGCAGACCCCTGATGGCCGTCTCGGCGACCGCTGCCATGGCCAGCTCAGGCAGCGGGGAGACCCGGACCGCGGTTTCTCCGCCCGCGGGTGCCTTGACGGGTACCACAGGCCCGGTTGCGGCCGGCTGCGGTGCCAGCGCTTCAACGGCCTGAACCAGCGCCTGGACCTGGTCGGCAAGCGCCTGGACTTCCAGACTGACCCTCCCCACAGACGCCCGCAGGTCATCGAGCACAGCTGGATCCGTGTTTCCGGAATCTGACCCCACGCAGGCATACTAAGTGAGCGGGCCAAAACCATGGCCGAACCGCACGGAATTGAACGGAGGTCAGGAAGGGCTGTAGACCTGGGCGGCGACGACGCACCAGTTGTTGCCAGCCACCGGATCGTTGGTTTTCCAGCGTGAAGAGACCAGAATCCGGTCGCGGTTGTTCATCTGGATGAACAGCATCCCGTTGTTGGGCAGGCGCATGATCAAGGGTCCATCCGCCTGGTTGACCTTGTAATCCTCAGATCCTTCCCTGGTGTAGACGGCACCGCCGATCGGGCTGTCGATGATCAGGCGGCGAGTGCCGTTGGGCCCGGCCTCGCAGACCGCCTGGACCTCTCCGAGGCCAGGGAAGTCAACACTGCTGTGCGTGTTTTCGTCGGTCGCGTTGGCTTCACCGCGCCAGACGATCTGAACCGACCTTGCGATGGGTTCTGTGATCTGCTCCGTCTGGGTGCGGAAGGTTGCTTCGACATGGCAACGCGAGGTTTTCGGGTTGTTGAAATCCCATACCCAGCTCAGGTCGAAGGTGGTTGGGGGCGCCAATGTGCCCCCGCCCGGACCGCCGATCGGCCCCCGATCGGAAATCACTCCCTGGAAGGTTCCGGTCGAGTTCTTCTCGGTTGGCCCGAACTTGTTCATGCCTTCACGGAAATCGGGTCCGGTGCCGGCCGAGTACTTGGCTTCGCGGACGCCCTTCTCGCTCCAGCTGCCCCAGTTCTTGTAGGTCCAGGTCATCATGGCGCTTTCGCGGCCCGAATTTGACGGGTAGAAGCGGACCCACTGCTGGTAAGGGCTGCAGACGACTTCACCGTAACCGATCCCGGGCGCGATGAAGCCGCCGACCTGGCGGTCTTCCCACTTGCCCTTGACCCAGTCGACGGTGACCTTCTGGGTCAGCTGGCCGGTGGTGGGCACGGGCCCGGAATTGCCACCGCCCCGGGCGAAAACCCAGGTCTGGGTGGAGGCGCGATAATCCCCGGTTGCGTTGTCCTCGCCGCTGAGCCGTACCCGGTACTTGCCGGGCTTGAGCCTGCCGCGAATCGGCAGTTCGGCGAGAACCTGGCTGGTCCCGATCGAGGGAATGACCTGCTGGCTGACCACCCCGCCACCGGGACCGATCAGCGAAACCCGGGTCCGGCCGACCTGGGTCCGCCGGACCGGGCGCAGTGCGAACCGCACGGTGCCAACGTTGTCGCCCACCCTCGTGCTGACCGGGATCGCCTTCAGGCCCAGGCTGGGGGCGTTGAACCGCCAATACCGGGACTTGGTGACCCGATGGCGGCAGCCCGCCTTACCGGCGGTCACCTGAATCCGGTAACGGCCGGCCAACATCTTCCCGGTCACCTTCATACGGATCACCGTGGTCCGTCCCGATTCCATACGTCCCGTGATCCTTCCCTTGGCGTAGGTTCGGTTGCCATGCATTACTCGTACCGTCGCCGAGCGAATACTGCCCCGCGGATTGACGTAGATCCAGGCGTAGCCGTCCTCAAGCAGACCGGTCGGATCATGCGTGCTCATCTTGATGTTGACCGGCAGCGCCGAGCAGCGACCCTTCTGTCCGGGCTTTGCACCGGCCTGACTTGCCGGGGCCGCAGCAAGCAGGAAACCGAGCCCGATCAGGGCGAAGATCCGGGGGATTCGTCGAAACACGGAATTCATGATCTCACCCCGTTCTAAACCGTCCATGAAGATCAAGTAGCGGCCGGAACCAGATCAACCGGACCGGTCTGCGGCGGTGATTCACCCACCGCTGGCGGAGTCTGCCTGCTGGGTGGTTCCAGCCTCCGGTGCGGCACCTGCCTGGTAGAAGATGATGTCAGGCTCGGAGCTGCCGTCGAGCCAGGCCTGTTCGGTGGTCCGGGTTTCATCCGGAAGCGGCACCAGGGCGGCCTTTTCGGCCAGCTGCTGGGAGCGGGACAGGCTCTGGGTGAGGAACTCGTTGATGTCCGGATCCTTCATGTTCCGGTAGTTGATGGTCAGGAGCAACTGGCGGGCCAGCGGATAGGTGGCATTGGTGACCGTGGCCTGGGAGGGGAAGATGCATTCGGGCTTCGCGAAATCGTTTGATGCGCTCACTTCCATCGGCCGCAGCTGCTCCTCAAATGCCTCGTAATACGAGAAGCGGAAAAGCCCGAGCGTCCCGCGGACTTCAAACAGGCGGCGAAGGGCGGCTCGGTTGTTCGCCACGTACCGGCGCGCCGCAGGCAGGGACTTCCGGAGATTCTCAAGATTGGCCTTTGCCTTGGCCAGCTTGCGCCGGTCCCGGGCACGGTCCTCCGGGGGCCGGTCATCGCGGATTCCCTTCGCGACCTCGGCGCGGGCATCCCTGACGGCACGCCGGTTTTCGGCCAGTGAATCGAGAATGTCCTGGTAGACCTGGCGCGACCGCTCGTACTGCGCTGCGGCCCGATAATCACGATTGTTTCCAACCACCGCGCGGCGCACCCCCGCATCGGTCGGATATGCCTGATAGTCGCTGCGGACCGAGAGCATGGTCGGCTCCGGATCCCCGAGCACGTACTGACCGAAGAAGCCGAAGACATTCGACTGCTCATCGGGCCCGGCCACCTTCAGCCGCGGCTCGTTGCCGTCGCCGCCGAGATCGTGGCCGTAGCCGACCTGGCTCCAACTGTTGATCGTCGAACCAGCCCGGAATATGTTCCGGACTTCATCGAAACTGAGACAGTCGGTACCGACATCCGTTTCGTTCTTGATCGCCAGCACGGCCGCATCGGATGCCACCTGGAACTGGACGGGCTGAATCCCGTTCGCTATGCACCTGCGGTACTCGTTCTCCGAGATCGGCCTGGCCGAGTCGACAATATCTGCCTGTCCGGCACAGAACTGCTCGAAGGCCTGGTTCTCATTCTGCTCCGAGACGGTGACCGAAGCGGTGCCGCCGGCCGCGTTGTAGGTGCGGACCAGATCAGGAGTGAGTGAACCCTGGGCCTTGCCGGCGATCCGGATGGTCCCCGCCTCCCGCGGAGTCGGTTTGGCCTTCTCGATCGGGGTCTTGCCGGAACTCGGCGGCACATAAATCGCACTGGTGCCGCTGAAACCCGCCGATTCCGGCGCCTGGTCCGGGTTGACGCCGCAACCAGCTACCAGGGCTGCCAGAGTTGCCGCGGCGACGACGAAGCCGAACCGCTTCCCTTCGAGAGCCTTGATCACAGTCCACCTCCGACCGTGTTGCCAGACGCGCTGCCGGATTGAACCTGCGAGTTGACTCCGCCGGTCTCCGGCCCTTCCAGACCAACCTTGCTCAATGGCGGGTCCTTGTAGATCTGCGGCAGTGAAATGACTTCGAAGTCATCCAGCTTCAACCAGGAGAGTTCGCTGCCCCTGAGAAGCTTCGACGAAGTTCCCAGCGGAGCGTAGAGACTCGGCACCGCGGCGCGGTCCACCACAATCGCGCCGTAGGTCCGAAGTGCGGTCAGAATCGCATCGGCGGTGCGCCGGTGTGCGCCCTTGAGGGCCCGCAGCTGCTTCTGGTTGACGCTGACATCCGCCCGCAGCCTGATCCGGGCACCGGCCGGCAGTGACTTGCGGTTGCCGACGCCATCGGTCACCGATGCCGGCTGCACGTAGTTACGGCGGGCCAGCCCGGGGACCGAGATCGCCAGGGCGTGGTTGATTTCACCGGCCTCGAGTTCCCGCGGGCCGATCACCCCGGCAAAGAGCGGCAGTCCGGTTCCTCGTGCCCCGACCGCCCGCTCGGGATCAACCGACACCGGCCGGCTGAAGCCCGGGCCGTCGAGGGTCCAGGCCTTTCCGAACTGATACGAAATTGTTCCATCTCCCTCCCGGCGCGCGCGCCAGAAGTCATAGCCCATGCCGTTTTCACGGTCGATCACGCTCAGCCACCCGTCAAACCGCGGATCAGGGGTCGTGTTGGCCGGGATCGAGAGGCTATCGGGCACCTTGGGATCAGCCGAACCGCATTTCGACTGGCGGCAGACGAACTTGGTCAGCACGGATCCATCCGTATTTGCCGCGACGATAAGGGGCGCCCAGACATGGGAGTTGACGAAGAGTCCGTCGTCTACCCGGCGGATGAAGGTCTGTATTCCCTCCTGGCCAGGTACTTCCCGGGCCGCGCGGCGTTCGGTCGCCATTTCCCGCATGCGGTCGGAATTGTCGGCGATCGGGAGACCTTCAACCGTTGTGTTCCAGGGACTGTCGGCGGAAAAGAGCCGGCCGGTGGCGACCGGATCGGTCCCGGCGGTGACCGCCGACCCGGTTCCCGGCGCGGTCTCGCCGGTAGTCGGATTCACAGCCCCGGCGGTGTCGCCGGTTGTACCGGTGGTTCCCGCTTTCTGGGACGTGTTTTCATTGCCGCTGTTCTTGCCCGCATCATCGTTTGATCCGCAGGCCCCAACCAGCAGGCCAAGCAGGCCAGACAGGCCAACGATCAGGATCCAGCGCGGAATATGGCGTTCCGGCACTACTCGCCCTCCAGCCCGGGTGCCGACGAGGAACCGTTATTCGGCTCGACGGCCTTACCCGGTGATACGGGAACCGGCGAGGTGGGTGTTGTGTCAGCCGGTGTCTGGGACGGAGTGGTCAGGCTCGGTCCGTTGGGGTTCGCCGGTGAGGTCGGAGTGACCGGGTTCGGCGAGGTACGTGGTTCAGAGGATCCACGCTGATCCTCGCTCGGGGGCCGGGTGTCGGCGACTTCGACCAGCACGTAGCGGTCGGTCCTGAAGACGGGCCTCATGCCGGCCTCCCCGCCCTCGACCGCGGTCGGCCACTGTTTGGAGATCTGGTCACCCGCCCGGCTGGTGGTTATCAGCATGTACTGGACCTTGCCGAAGGGATTGTCAAGCGTCTCCTGCCATTTCGACTCGCCTTCGTCGACGCTGTCGAAGAAGTTCTGCGGGCGGCCGGAGGTGATCATCACGCCGTAGCT
Organism: Solirubrobacterales bacterium; assembly: GCA_044221915.1. Taxonomy (GTDB): domain Bacteria; phylum Actinomycetota; class Thermoleophilia; order Solirubrobacterales; family 70-9; genus 67-14. The sequence goes on along the minus strand of JBGAOF010000073.1, from coordinate 387 downwards.
GAAGTTCTGGTCGACAAGGACCGATTTCTTGTTCTGTGGAATCTCGTTGTTTATGTACCTGGCCATGGCCAATTCCGGGTCAATCCCGACCGTGTAACCACCGACCGACGACCGGCCTTCCTGGGAGTCACCAGTGTCCACCCACCTGGTGAAGGCCTGCGCCTGGTTCTGGAAGCGGTAGTCCTGCATCGCGTTCCAGCCCAGTGGTATCGCCGCTATCAACCCGACCGCCATGATCACCGCGGCAACCACCCCCCAGCCTTCACGGCCGATCCAGGCCGTTGCCGCTACCGCGAACACCGCCAGGGGAAGACCGTAGGCGAGATCAAGCAGGTTTGCCTGATCGGCACCCACAGCACGGATTACCGGCGCAGCCGCGATTGCGAG
>JBGAOF010000072.1:0-9917 GCA_044221915.1 Solirubrobacterales bacterium | reverse complement strand
GGTCTCCGGCCTGGATCGCGACATCCGCAAGAAGATCGCCCAATTCGCCTCGTTGCCGACCGAAAGCGTCATCTCGGGCCAGGACGTCGACAACGTCTACAAGATTCCGCTCATGTACCGGGCCGAGGGCCTCGACGACTTCATCCTCGAGCATTTCCACATGGAGGACGTGCCACCCCCCGACCTTTCCGACTGGGAAGCGATGCTGAGGATGGCCGAGAACGCCGACGGCAAGGTGAAGATCGCGCTGGTCGGCAAGTACATCCAGCTCGCCGACTCCTACAAGTCGGTGATCGAGGCAATCGAGCACGGCGGGATCCACAACGGTGTCGAAGTGGAAATAGATCTGGTTGATTCGGAGGACTTCGACGTAACCCGGCTCGAAGGTGCCGACGGGATCCTGATTCCCGGTGGGTTCGGAGAACGCGGTGTCGAGGGCAAGGTTGAAGCGGCCCGGTACGCGCGTGAAAATGAAATTCCGTATCTGGGCATCTGTCTCGGAATGCAGATCGCGGTGATCGAATTCGCCCGTCATATCGCCGGAATGGAAGGGGCGAACTCGGCCGAATTCGACCCCGAGACACCCTTCCCGGTGGTCGACCTGCTGCCCGAGCAGAAGGAAGTCTCTGACATGGGTGGCACCATGAGGCTGGGTGCCGATCCGGTCAAGCTTCACGAGGGTACCCGGGCATTGGAGATCTTCGGGGAAGCCGTGATCTACAAACGACACCGGCACCGCTACGAGGTCAACAACCTGTTGCGGACCAGGCTGGAGGACCAGGGCCTGATCTGTTCGGGTACCTCGCCCGACGAGCGCCTGGTCGAGATCGTCGAGCTTGACGACCATCCCTTCTATGTGGCTTCCCAGTTTCACCCCGAGTTCAACTCACGGCCTAATCGGCCCGAGCCGCTTTTCCGGGAGTTCATGAAGGCGGTGGCGAAATCGGCTTCCGCGAAGCCGTCAGGGGGCGGCGACGGCAGTCATGCTGCCGATTCCCCCGTAGCAGTCGATACCCAGGAGGTCTAGCAGATGCCGTTCTTGTTCTGGATTGTGATCTCGCTTATCGGAGCGGGGATCTACCTGCTTCGCCACAAGGACCAGCGCGGGTCGGTCGCGGTGACGACCGTGTTGCTGATGTTCTGGCTCGGGATCGCGATCGGCATCGCCTCGATCTTCGGGGCGGCATTCCATGTCTTTGATGGCAAGGAGACCGCTGAGGGCATTGGCTTCGTACCCTGGAATGAAACCGGCACCTACGCATTCCAGTTCGAGAACGCCATGGGTGATCTTGCGATCGGTGTGGTCGGCCTGCTCTGTTTCTGGATCCGCGACCGCAAGTTCTGGCTTGCTGCGGTCATCTTCGCCGCAATTCTTTTCTGGGGCGATGCGATCGGCCACATTTACCAGCTGAAGGAACATGACAACCACGCCGCCAACAACAGCGGTTTCGTGCTCTGGCTGGACCTGCTCAACCCGGCCGTTCTGGTCGTCCTTTACTGGCTCTCCGGCCGTGGTGCCGGCGCCGGGTCCGGGGACAAGGAAGTCGCCTCGGGTAACGGTGCCACCTCGGGTTGAGGACCGTGCCGTGAAATGATGCGGCCCGGATGAGCCGCTTCGTTCGCCTCTGCGAAACAGCCAGCCCGACCGGTGAAGAACGTGCCGTGTCCGATCTGGTCCGCAATGACCTCGAGTCTTTCGGGCTCGAGGTTTTCGAGGATGACGCGGCCGTCCCGGCCGGGGCCGGGGCCGGAAACCTGCTGACCCGCATTCCGGCGGCATCCCGGGCCGATGGATCCGACCCCGGCTACCTGATGTTCTGCGCCCACCTGGACACCGTGCCCCACGACGGGCCGATTGAAGTCGTGCTCGACGGGGACGGGATCTACCGTTCGGCCGGGAACACCATCCTCGGGGCCGACAACAAGGCTGCGGTGGCCGTGCTGGTCGAGCTGGCAGCCCGGGCGGCGGCCGATCCGCCCCCGGTCGGCCTGGAACTGCTGTTCACCGTGGCCGAGGAGCAGGGCCTCCGCGGGGCGGAGGCCTTCGACTTCACGCAGCTTCGGTCCCGGATCGGCTTTGTTCTCGACCACGCGACGGCGATCGGTGAAGTCATCACGGCAGCCCCGACGCACATCGGGATCACCGGAAAGTTTCGCGGACGGGAGGCTCACGCCGGGCTGGCACCCGAATCCGGGCGGTCCGTGATCGCCGCGTCCGCTATGGCAATCGCGGAAATGGATCTCGGCAGGGTGGACTCCGAGACAACCGCGAATATCGGGGTGATTGCCGGCGGAAGTTCGGGCAACGTGATCCCGGGCTATTGCGAACTGACGGGCGAAGCCAGGTCCCTTGATCCCGATCGGGTCGCCGAGGTGATCGCAGCGATGAGCGACGCGATGGTCTGGGCCGCGTCGGAGGCCGGCTGCGAGGCGGACATCGAGACAGGCAGGCACTTCACCGGCTATCGGGTCGACGATGAGTCGCGGGCACTCGCCCTGGCCGAAAAGGCCCTTGAAGCCAGGGGAATCACCCCCCGGCGGGTCAGCACCGGTGGCGGCTCCGACGCCAACGTCTTCCGCGAACGGGGAATGGATTGCCTGCTGCTTGCCAACGGGACCTTCGAGAACCACACACCGGCCGAATGGGTACCGCGGGAAAATCTGGTCGAGATGCTCGCAGTCTGTGAGGAGATAATCGGCTTGGCGGGTACAGGCAAGTGAGCCGGGGGCAAGGGCCGTGCTGAAACTCCGCCGGGCAACGGTCTGCTCTACCGATCCGCTTGAGGTAAAGCTCGAGCAGGATGGACCGGCGCGAAAGGCATGGGCTGACGAGAGCCTGGTCGGGCCCTGCCAGGCGGGTGATGAAGTTGTGGTGAACGTGGAAGCGCTTGATCTCGGTCTCGGCTCCGGCGGGTTCGACGTGATTCACGTGAATCTCAGCCGGGGCCTGTCGAGTGAAGGCACCCCGGAAGAGCATGTGATGAAGCTCAACTACACCTCGCTTCAGCATCCGGTCGGGTCGATCGAACGGGCTGTCGGCAGCGACCCACTGCCGGTGGTACCGGTCCTCGCGGTAGGCCTTCATGGTCATCTGGCACCCGCCGCCTGGGCCGCCGCCGCAGCCGGAGCCGGAAAAGTCGGCTACATCCAGGCTGGTGGCGGTGCCCTGCCCGGAACCCTGTCCCGCGACGTGAAGCAGCTGATGGAACTCGGGCTGATCGCCGGCCATGTGACCGCAGGACCGGCCTACGGTGGTCAAGGAGAAGCAATCACCCTGATCGGCGCCATTGATGCCGCCAGGTCGCTCGGCTGGGATGCGGTCATCGCCGGTCCTGGCCCCGGGATCCTCGGCTCTGGCACGGCTCTGGGGCACGGTGGCATGGTCGCGCTTGACGTGGTCCACGCGGGCCTTGCTTTGGGGTCCCGGGTCCTGCTCTCGCCGCGACTCTCAGAAAGTGATCCGAGGCCTCGTCACCGGGGTCTGAGTCACCACAGCCGGACGGTGCTTGAACTTGCTCTCGGTGAGGTGACGCTGCCGATGCCGGTCGGATACATCGAGTTCGCGGAGGCGGTGAGGGCGGAAGTGGTTCCGGTTGAGGTGGATCTCGAAGGGTATGCGGCATCCGGCCTGCCGCGCCGGACCATGGGCCGGGATCTGGAAGAAGATCGACCTTTCTTCGCCGGGCCGCTGGCCGCGGGCAGCTATCTCGCCAGGTCTGGTTGAACCTACCGTCCGCTTCGCCGCGGCCGATCTCTTGCGCCGCAAGGGATGGGCAGGGGCAACGAGAAACGAGAGGCATGCCCCCGGCGACGGTCACTGCCCCATCGGAAACAGGCCCACTCCAGAAGACCAGGTTCGAGAGCCTGCTGCTTGAGTTTCTCGCCTACCTCGAGCTTGAGCGGGGCCTGTCCCGCAATACCCTGAACGCCTATCGGACCGATCTCCTGCAATTCGGCAGCTACCTCGGAGAGCGGACCATTGATCCCCTCGAGATGGACGCTGCCGGCATGGCGGAATATGTCGCCGACCTGACTGAGGGTGAAGCCGAGGGTCAGCGCCTCGCCGCGGCGACAGTCCACCGCAAAACCGCAGCACTCCGGTCATTTTTCAAGCACCTCCGGCGTGAGGAACTGATCTCAAACGATCCGACCGCGGGGCTGGCCACCCCCAGACGCTCCAGGAAACTACCGAATGTCCTGAACCAGGCCGAAGTGACGAGGCTGCTCGCCACTCCGGCTGGCGACTCACCCCAGGACTACCGGGACCGGGCGATCCTCGAGGTCATGTACGCCTGCGGCCTCAGGGCATCGGAGGTGATCGGACTTGAGATGACCGACATCGACCTTGACGAAGGGATGCTCCGGGCCCGGGGCAAGGGCAACAAGGAACGGATCGTTCCGCTCGGCCGCCAGGCAATAAGCGCCCTTTTTGGATACCTGCGTTCCGGCCGGCCCCGGCTCGCCGGGGATCGCCCGGAAAGGGCTCTGTTTCTAAACTTCCGTGGGAAACGGCTGACCAGGCAGGGGCTCTACAAGATCGTCCAGGGTCATGCACGGGCAGCCGGACTGGAAGGCCGCATGAGCCCCCACACGTTGCGGCATTCCTTCGCGACCCATCTGCTGGCCGGAGGCTGTGACCTCAGAGCGGTCCAGGAGATGCTCGGGCACGCGGACGTTGCTACCACCCAGATGTACACCCACCTGACCGGCCAGCAATTGCGCGACGTCTACTACGCCACCCATCCCCGCGCTCAGAACCAGTAGCTACCGCGGTGCCAGCGTTGCTCTGATAGAACCGGGCGGTGCCCGAGCTTCCGGAAGTCGAGACAATCAGGCGTCAGCTCGAACCCGACCTGACCGGTCGGGTCATCGAAGTCGTGGAAGTACTTGACGGGTACTTCACCAAGCCCGGCCTGCCGGTGGATTTCGAACGGGCCGTGAACGGAAGGGAGGTAGTCGACGTTGGCCGACGCGGCAAATACCTGCTGCTCGAGCTCGACAATGGCAGCACAGTGGTGCTTCACCTGCGAATGACCGGTTCGCTGACCCTGCTGACGCCGGATGGTGCCGAGAATCCGGGCGATCCCAGGATCAACCCGCCGGAAGGATCGGAAAAACACCTGAAGGCCCGGTTCACCCTCGATGACGGGGGCGAGCTCCGTTTCTTTGACCCGCGTCGTTTCGGCAGGGGGTTCGTCGCCGGCCCGAAAGAGACAGAAACCTATTTCGCCAGTCGGCTGGGAGTCGAGCCGCTTTCCGATGATTTCACTGTGGAAGCCATGGCCCGGATGACTTCCGGCCGTAGCGGACCACTCAAGTCCTTCCTCCTCGACCAGAAGGGTGTGGTCGGGGTCGGCAACATCTACGCCGACGAAGCCCTTTTCAGAGCCGGCATACACCCGCTTTCACCGGGCGGATCGATGAAAGAGCAGCATCACAAGGCACTCAGGGACGGGGTGGTGGCTGCCCTTGAGCGAGGGCTGGATCTGGGCGGGGCCTCAATCGACGACTACCGTGATGCCCACGGTGAAAAAGGCAGCATGCAAAACGAGTTTCTCGTTCACCGCCGGGAAGGCGAAAGCTGCCCGCGATGTGAAGGGGAGATCCGGCGGATCGTGGTCGGCGGCCGGTCGACCTATTTTTGTCCGGATTGCCAGAAGCGGTTGCGCCGGAAGCCGCGGCGCAGGTAGATGTCAGGGGGCGTCCGGGCCGGACGACACCATTAGCGGGGCTGCATGACAAAGATCTTCAAGACAGAAGCGATAGTGCTGAGGAGCATCCGGTACGGCGAGGCCGACCGGATACTCCACCTTTACACGAGGGAAAATGGCCGGATGGGGGCAATCGCGAAGGGCGTCCGCAGGCCACGGTCACGGTTTGGCGGCCGGCTCGAACCATTCTTTCGCCTCAACCTCGTTCTCCACCGCGGCCGCAGCGATCTGCACACGGTGACCGCAGCCGAGACTGTCGAGGCCTACCCGCAGCTTCGGGCGAGCGGCCGGAGCATTGCCGCGGCGGCCGATGCCTGCGGGGCTGTTCTGCGGTTGCTGGACGGGCTGGAGGAGTCAAACCCGCCCGCCTACAATCTGCTCTGTCGCTATCTCGGGCTGCTTGACCTTGACCCCGATGGGCCGGCCGCATCCGGGGCAGGCATGGTGGCCTTCCGACTCAAACTCGCCCTGGCGGCCGGCTTCACCCCGGAGCTTTCCGCCTGCTCCCGCTGCGGAGCCAGCGGCCACCTGACCGCATTTTCGGGGGCGGCGGGCGGTGTCGTCTGTCCGACCTGTGAAGCCGGTTCCTTCCCTTTCCCGGAAGCAGCCCGCACTTTCATGGTCCAGGCCCTGGGCCGCCCCCTGGCCGAATGCCCGTCGGCTGCCCCGACGGCGGTCCGCCAGGCTGGCCGGGCGATCGGGGAGACCCTTGAACACCACGCACAGGTGCGGCTGCCCCGGCCGGAGGAAAGGCTGGTCGCGTGAGCATCCCGGAACGGACCGGCGACGGCCCGGGAAGCGAATTCGAGCGAATCACCCGGGAACGTGAGGAGAACGCTCTGGCCCCGGTTGCTGTGCGCTCCTACCCGGCCCGGCGCAGGAAGCCAGAGCCTGACAGCCAGTGGCGGACCCCTTTCCAGCGGGACCGGGACCGGATAGTGCACAGCAAGTCATTCCGGCGCCTCATGCACAAGACACAGGTCTTCATTGCCCCCGAAGGTGACCACTACCGGACCAGGCTGACGCACACGCTGGAGGCCACCGGGATCGCGCGTACGGTCGCCCGGGCGCTGCGCCTCAACGAAGACCTGACCGAGGCAATCGGTCTTGGCCACGATCTCGGCCACCCACCCTTCGGTCACATCGGGGAGCAGGCGCTCGACGAAGCGAGCCGGACCCATGGGGGAAGCGGCTTCCGGCACAACGAGCATTCCGTGCGGGTGGTGGATGTCCTCGAACGGGAGGGGCGGGGACTCAATCTGAACGAGCCGGTCCGGGAGGGGATCCTGAAGCACACGGGCCCCGAGAAAAGTGCCTCGCTGGAAGGCCAGATTGTGCGTCTCGTCGACCGGGTTGCGTACATAAACCACGACATCGACGACGCTCTCCGGGCGGGGATCCTCCAGCCGGGTGACCTGCCGGTGGAGGAGATCGGACTGCTCGGTCCGACCGGGGCCAGCCGGATCGACTGCCTGGTGAAGGACATCATCGAACAGTCCCGCGACGCGGAGGCGATCAGGCAGAGTGAAAGCAAGGGGATGGCGATGTTGCGGCTGCGCAAGTTCATGTTCGACAACGTCTACCTCGGGGAGGAAGCCCGGCGAGACCACGATCGTGTCCACGGCGTAATCCGGACGCTCTTCGACCACTACCTGGCAAGGCCCGATGAGATCCCTGAACTTGATCCCGACGCCGATCCGGTTCAACGGGTGACCGATCTGCTGGCCGGCATGACCGACCGTTACTGCATCGCCAGCTACGCCTCGATCTACGTTCCGGAGGGCTCAAGGTTCTAGGGCCGTCCGTCAAGGAAGGGCCAGGCCGGGACTGGGCGTAGACTCGGCGGCAAATGTCCAGGTTCACTCCCGACACGATCGACCGGGTGCGTACATAAACCACGACATCGACGACGCTCTCCGGGCGGGGATCCTCCAGCCGGGTGACCTGCCGGTGGAGGAGATCGGACTGCTCGGTCCGACCGGGGCCAGCCGGATCGACTGCCTGGTGAAGGACAGGCTCACCGAGCTCATGGATCGGGCCGCTTCGTTTTATGCCGGATTCCTCAAGGCGGCCGACGAAGCCGGAAAGGCAAGGCAGTATCTCGCCGGACGGGGCCTCGGGGAAGAGATTCTGGGCGAGTTCGGGGTCGGCTACGCGCCAAGCGCCTGGGACACCCTCCTCGTTCGAAGCCAGCGGGCCGGCTTCAAGGTCCAGGAGCTGGAAGCGGCCGGCCTGGCCCAGAAAGGCAGGGGGGGCGGCCATTACGACCGTTTTCGCGAGCGGATCATCTTTCCGATCCGGGATGCGCGCGGGCGGACCCTCGGCCTTGGCGCCCGGGCAATGCGGGCCGAGCAGGGAGCGAAGTACATAAACTCCGCGGAAAATCAGCTCTTCCACAAGAGCGAAATCCTCTACGGCATCGACCGGGCGCGACCGGCGATGGCCAAGGCAGACCGGGCAGTCCTGGTGGAGGGCTACACCGACGTGATCGCACTCCATCAGGCGGGACTGACCGAGACTGTGGGCATCATGGGTACGGCCTTGACCGGCCAGCAGGTGGCCCAGCTTTCGGCGGTGGTGAACACCGTCATTCTCGCGCTGGACGCGGATGCCGCCGGCCAGGACGCGATGCTCAGGGCCCAGGAGGTGGCGGCCGGCCGACGGTTGACGATCCTGGTGGCCGCGATGCCAGAAGGGGTGGACCCGGCTGAGATGGTGGTGGCGGAAGGCGGTGCGGCGGAGTTCCAGGAGCTGGTCGAGTCGGCGGTCAGCCTGGCGGAATTCAGGATCGATCTGATCCTTTCCGGGGTGGACCGTGACTCGCCGCGGGACCGGGACCGGGGACTGGCCGAGGCGGGGCCGGTTCTGGCGAGCGTGGCACCCGGGGCGACCCGCCAGGAGCTGGAGCGACGGGTTTCGGAGAAGTTGCAGATCACCCCGGCGGTAGTGGCCTCACGGATCGCAGCTCGAACGGACGGAGCGCTGGCTTCTCGCCATGTGTATGGCCCAGCCTGAGGAGGGCCACAAATGGCTTGCGCAGCTCGATGCCCGGCACCTGTCCTCGCCGCTTATCGAACGTACCGTCGAGTGGCTGAGAGACCACCTTGAAGAACCTGCGGCGGGACTTGATCCTGCGGACCGGGAGTTGCAGAAGATGGTGGCTGCCCTGGTCGCCCGGGCCGATCCCGACCTGGTCGGCACCGGCTCGATCCGACGCAACTTCCTTGAACTGGAGCTGGCCGCAATCGAAGACGAGATCGCAGTCGCCGCCGGTGAGGGTGACGCCGTCCGAAGGGCCGAGCTCAGCCGGCAGCGTTCCGTGGTGGCCGAACAGATCCGCCGCGAGGCGGACCCTGACCCGGCCGCCTGAAATCACCTGCCTTTCGGTAGTCTGATCCTCCGCAGTCGGGGGTAGCTCAATTGGTAGAGCATTCGGCTGTTAACCGAACGGTTGGCGGTTCGAGTCCGCCCCCCCGAGTGCCAGAGCCCGCCCGCAACCCGGAGCGGGCTCTTTCATTCGGTGACCTGTGGCGGGGTCAGCCGGTACTCAAAGGAGGGATTCGACCAGGCCGGCCCCCGTTGCCGGGCCGTCGTGGCGGCGGTGCCAGGCGGCTATTTGTCCGGCCCGCACCCTGTAGACAGGCTCGGCGAGCATTTCTGCCACGACCCAACGCAGGGTCCGGGGTCCAGTCAGGCTCCAGCGGATCGAGCGACCGGCCTCCGCCCAGGTGATCCGCGCCGCGGTTTCGTTCATGTCACCGGCCGCCGGGCAGGTCAGCACCGGCACTCCCTCGGCCAAGGCACGAGCCACGGTCCCGTGACCGCCGTGGCAGATCACCAATGAGGCCTCCGGCATCAACTGCGAGTAGCTCAACCAGTCGACCAGCACCGCGTTCGAGGGGACCTCGATCGGCCGCCGGGGCACCACCCGGTTTGTTGTTGCCGCCACCCGAACGGGCTGGTCGCCCAAGCCGGCCAGGGCCGAACGGACCAGGTGATTGTCCGGGTCCTGGGAGGTGCTGGGTGCGACCAGCACCAGAGGATCCTCCCCCGGAGGGAGTTCGATGTCCTCATGTGGTATCTCGAACGGCATCGGGCCAGTCAGGTGCACGTTCGCCGGCCAGTCTCGCGGGTATTCGAGCTGAGGGAAAGTGGCGACCATCGCGAGGTCGGGGCTGGTGCCCCCGTGGAACCGTTCGGTGGGCG
>JBGAOF010000071.1:0-9922 GCA_044221915.1 Solirubrobacterales bacterium | reverse complement strand
GTCCTTCTCGGGCTTTTCTTGCTGCTCGGAGCGGGCGCCGCGGCGCGGTCCGGTCCGGCTGATCAGGCGGAGGCGCAGGGACTGGTGCTGGCAAGACCACCTGCGGGACGGATCTACCATGCGGCCTACCCTGGATTCGGGAACGCCGAAGAGAAAGTGACGCGGCGCTCGATCCGGCACTTTGAAACCCTTGCCGGTCGCCGCATCGCCTGGGTCTATTTTTCGAACAACTGGTGGCGGGGCAGGATCAGATTCCCGGGCCGGGCAGTCAGGACCATCACCGGCATGGGCCGCACCCCTTTCATCCGGCTGATGGCCCGCAGCAGCTGGGCGACCGGGGCCGACCCGAATTTCTCGATGCAGTCGTTCATCGAGGGCCGTTGGGATCCGGAGCTGCGCCGCTGGTGTGACCAGGCCGCCGCCCTGGAGGTGCCGATCCTTGCCGAATTCGGAACCGAGGTGAACGGAAGCTGGTTTCCCTGGAACGGAAAGTGGAACGGCGGCGGCCGGACCGACGGCTACGGAGATCCGCTGCTGGCAGACGGGCCAGAGCGGTTCCGTGATGCCTACCGCCACCTGATCGGGATCTGCCGCAACCGTGGCGCCGTTGACATCACCTGGTTTTTCCATGTTGATGTCGCACCCGACCCGGCCGCTGCCTGGAACCGTGAATACCTTGCCTATTACCCCGGTGACGACTACATCGACTGGATCGGCCTCTCGAACTACGGCAAGCTCGACCCGCTCTATGACTCGCCCCGGTTCCAGGACAAGCTCGACTCCCATTGGTCCTCGATCCGGCGGATCTCCCGGGAGAAGCCGGTAGCCGTACTTGAGTACGGCCGCATGCAGTCACCCGGGGACCGAGCCAAGGCCAGGTGGATTGCCCGGGCCATCGGCTCGGTAGCTTCAGGTCGCTGGCCGCGGGTCCAGGGACTTGCCTACTGGAACGAACGCTTCCCCGCGGTGAAGCGCGGGTTCGTGAACCTGAGGATTGACAGCTCCCGACGGGCAACCTCCGCCTATCGCCGGGGCGTTTCCGGCAGGCAGTTCACCGGTCACCCGATCTTCAAGCGGCGGACAAAGGCCGGATAGCTGAATCAGGGGCGACTGCCCGACGCGATCAGGACCGAGCCCTGAAGGCTGATCCCGTCCGGCGTTTCGGTGGCGGCCGAACCGGCCATCCGCACCGCCCTCTGGCGGATTGATTCCCGGACCTCCGGTTCCATTCCTTCGAGCGCGATCGCCAGCGGACCGGCAAGCTGTAGCACCAGATTCCACCAGGCATCCACCGACTCAAAGGCCGCAGGCGTCGAGAACTCCTGTACCGACACATCGTCGGCACCGCCCTCCTCGAGGACAATTTTCAGACGATCGGGATCGTCCAGAGCAAACGGACCAAGTACTTCTGCGGGTGGAAAGGGGATGCCAAATTCTTCACCGACCGCGTCGAGAGTCAGGCCCAGCCAGGGGTTCTCCGAACGGGCTCCCCAGGTCATGGCTGCGTATCTTCCGCCGGGTTTCGTTACCCGCAGACCCTCGCCCACGGCAGCAGCCGGATATTCGGCGAACATCAGGCCGTGACGGATAATCACGCAGTCAACCGTCCCGTCGGGCAGCGGGATCTCGCCCTGGTCACAAAGCAGGGTGCTGACCTGGCCGAGGCCGTCTGAGCGACGGCCCGCCGCCGCGAGCATCTCCGGGGCATCGTCGGCGAGTATTACCGAGCCTGAAGGGCCGACTCGCCGCGCGGCCGCCAGGCCGGCTCCGCCCGCCCCGCAGGCCATGTCGAGCACCTTCGACCCGCTGTCCACCCCGGCCGCATCCAGCATCGCCCCGGTAGCCCCGGCAAGGTGCCCGTCAACAAAATCGGCGTTGGCTTCCCACGCCCCGGCGACGCTATTCCACATTTCGGACATAGTCCGAAACTAACCGATAGCGCCCCGGCGGTCGTGAATGTTCAGGCGGCGATCCGGCTGATCTCCACCCGCCAGGCCTCCGGGCCCTGTTCCAGATACTCCCAGGAGAACTTTCCGGTCTGTTCGGCTTCGAGCTGGTAATAGAGCGGCTTCGGGTCATGGTCGTTGATCAACTCGAATCCGTCGCCGGTTTTCAGCGTCTCGAAGGTGTCGAAGATCAGCGCATGCCGCCGGGCCGGAGGTTCGGCACGGACGTCCAGCGGGGTGATTGCCATCGTTTTCTCCTTTGGTTGTTTTTCGGTGTGACGTTCGGGCAGCCGGGCCAGCGAATGCATGACTCCGTTCAGCCGACGCGCCGCCGGACCGTCGCCGGCCCGCACGATTGCGAGTCCTCTTGCGGCAAGGCGCGAAGCCGCGGCCGGATGTCCGGCACGGCCCAGCGCCAGGGTGGCATGGGAGAGCAGCACGGCAAGCTCCTCCCGGCCGGGATCCGTAGCCTGACCGAAGCCAGAGCTTGCCGGGGCCGGTTTGCCCACTTTGCCATCAGTCGTTTTCACACCCATTATGTATAAAGTTATCTCATGAATCGTGAAGCGGTCAACTGGCCCTTGAAAGACGAGCAGCCGGAGGCCCGGGTGGTCCCGGAAGGGACCGTCGAGGCGGCCCCTGCACCCGGCCTCGACCTCCTCGCCGGGAAGGCACCGCTGGCCGAGCAGGCCCGCGACCTGCTCCAGCAGGTGATTGACCCCGAAATCGGGATTGACATCGTCAACCTGGGCCTGCTTCGCTCGGTTCAGATCAACGCCGGCAAGGCCGAAGTCCGCTTCACGGTGACCACTCCCGCCTGTCCCCTTTCCAGCTACATCGAAAACGAGATCCGCGGCTGCCTCTGGCAGCTGCCCGGGATCACCGAGATCGAAGTCGAATGCGTGTACGAGCCGGCGTGGACCCCGGAGGACATGTCCGAGTCCGCCCGGGCCGCGCTGGGCTGGGGCTGATGGAAGCCAGCTCCAGGCCAGATTCCCGCCCGGGACCCGCGGTGCGCCGCCTGCCCCTGATGGCGATGGCGGTGGTCGCCCTGATCGCCGGGCTGTGGTCAGGCCTGGTCCTGCTCGGACTTGACATCCCCACGCTCAGGCCCGGGCTTGGGGCCGACCACGGAATCCTGATGGTGCTGGGCTTTCTTGGAACCCAGATCGGCCTCGAGCGGGCGGTGGCCCTGGGGCGGCCGTGGACCTATCTGGCTCCCGCAGCGGCCGGTGCCGGGGCCCTCTGGCTGATCCTTGGGTTGCCGGAAGCATTCGGGCAGGCGATCTTCGTGTTCGGGGGCCTCGTGCTCGTCGGGGTTTTCGTCGAGGTCCACCGGATCCAGCCCAGCTGGCACAACCTGGTCATGGGTCTCGGCGCCGCCAGCTGGCTGGTCGGTGCGGCGATCTGGATGGGCGGTGCCGCAATCACTCTCGTGGTCCCCTGGCTGGCCGCCTTCCTGATCCTGACTATCGTCGGCGAGCGGCTTGAACTCTCTCGCATGGCGAGACCACCGGCCTATGCGATCAAGATGCTGCTCGGCATCGTGGCGATCTTCCTGGCCGGGATCATTCTGGACTCGATTGGCTACGAGGACGCCGGTATCCGGATCGCAGGCGCGGGCCTGCTCGGGCAGGCTCTCTGGCTGGCCCGTTACGACGTCGCCCGCCGCACAATCCGCATCCCGGGACCGACTCGCTACATGGCGAGTGCCCTGATCGCTGGCTACTTCTGGCTGGCGGTGGCCGGAGTTATCTGGATCTACTCCGGCGTGCTGCTCGGAGCCGGGTTCGCCTACGACGCGATGATCCACTCAATCTTCGTCGGGTTCGTCTTTTCGATGATCTTCGCCCATGCCCCGGTGATCATTCCGGCCGTGCTTGGCGTCCCGCTCCCCTTCCGGCGGTCCTTCTACGGCCCGCTCGCGCTGCTCCATGTCGGGCTGCTGGTTCGCCTGGCCGGTGATGCGACCGACCGCACCGCCGTCTGGCAGCTGGGCGGGGTGCTGAACGAGATCGCGATCCTGGCCTTCTTCGCGCTGGCTGTCTCCTCTGCGATCCGGGCCCGGGCCGGTCGCTGAAGCCGACCCGGCGAGCTTCGCCGGTGCGGCGTCGCCCGGCCACCGGCCCGGATCGTTTACACAGCAGCGATGTGAGAAAATCCCCGCATGGACCTCCCCGACTCAAATGAGGAAGTGCTTTCCCAGCCGACGCGAGCCAGGATCTTCGAGTTGCTGGTCGAGGCCCGCGGCCCGGTCCGGACCGACGACGTCGCCCGGGAACTCGGAATGCATCCGAACGGAGTCCGTCGTCATCTAGAACGCCTGAACGAAGTCGGCCTCATAGAGCGTCGCCGCCAGCGCGGCGGCCGCGGTCGCCCCGGTGATCGCTGGGTGGTCGCCGCCGACGCCAGCCCCGCCGGCAAACGGCCCACCGCCTACGCGGAGCTTGCCATCTGGCTGGCTGAACTCGTCCCGGACACCCCGGCGGCGATCCGGAGGGCCGAAGAGATCGGCCGGCGGATCGGACGCAGCCTCGCCCCGGCCGCAGGACCGGCCGGTGGATCGCCGGGCGAGGCCTTCGGAGACACATTCGCGGCACTTGGCTTTCAGCCGCAGCTCGAAGAGGCCGAAGAGGGTTTCACCTGCCGCCTCGATAACTGCCCGTACGCCGCGTCGGCGGCCGTCAACCCGAAGGCCATCTGTGGCCTTCACCGGGGCATGACGGAGGGGCTGCTCGAACAGATCGACCCGGAGGCGAGACTCACCGGCTTTTTGCCCTGTGACCCCCATGAGGCCGGCTGCCTGGTGACCATCCGGTGACCGCCGCTCCGCCGGAACCGGACCCGAAGGCGGGGGCCGGTCCGCCGCTTCGGATCCCGGACGGGCCCCGGCACCAGCCGTATCCGCATGCCGAGATACACCCGACCGATGTGCTCGGGTCGTTCTTTCTTTGCGGGCTTGCTTTCCTTCTCCTGGCGGCGATCGCCGGAGTGATCGAGGCGGTTGAGCCCTGGGAGCGGGGCCGCTGGCTGGCCCTCCACCTTGCTTTCTTCGGAGGAGTATCACAGCTGATCCTCGGAGCGACCCAGTTTTTTGCCGGGGCCTTTCTGGCGACCGACCCCCCACCCCGGCGACAACTGCGGTTTCAGCTGGTGACCTGGAACCTGGGGACGGTGCTGCTGGCGGTCTTTCTTCCCCTCGACTCCGGCCCGGGTGTGGCCCTGGCCGTCGCCCTGCTTGCGGCCGGACTCCTCGCCTGGGCCGCATCGCTTCGATCAATGAAGACACGTTCGCTGAACCGGAACCCCTGGGCAACCCGCTGGTACGAAGCCGCCGCCGTCTTCTTCTGCCTGGGTATTGCCGCCGGCGGATGGCTGGCTGAAGGAAGCGGCTGGACTCACGGCTACCTGACCGGCGCACACATGATCCTCAATCTCGGCGGCTGGTTCGGCACAACCATCGTCGGCACCCTTCACACCTTCTATCCGACTCTGACCCGGTCCAGGCTGCGGTTTCCGCGTCTCCAGCCGCCGGCTTTCTGGCTCTGGTCCGCCGGGATCGTGACGGCTTCGGCTGGCTACGCCTTCGACCTCGCCTGGCTGGCAGGTACTGGCTGGCTGGCCCTGACTGCGGCGGCCTGTCTCCTGCTGCTGGCGGCGGCGACATTCGCCGACGGCCCGGTCTGGTCGTTGGCGGGGGAAACCCGGGCGGCGGCCGGAACGTTGCTGGTCGCCGGGTGGGTCGGCTTGACGGTGATCGGCTCCCTGCTCCACCTGCTGGTAATCCTGGTCCGAGCCCGGGATTACCGCCGCCCGGTTCCCGAGATCCGGCCGGTGAGTGACCGGGTTCTCGCCGGCCTTTCGGGTCTCTCGGCGGCGGGCCTCGCGGTGAGTCAGCTGGCCGGCGCCGACACCGCAGTTCAGGCTTTCCGGCTGCTGTTGCTACTCGCCTATCTGCTGCTGGCCTGCCGGGTGGCCATCTATGCGTCCGGCGTACTTCGCCACGCCAGGCCCGGTGTCTGACCGGTCCGGCGCGGTTTCAGCCAGGATCAGTTCTTGTAGTAGTTGGCGTTGATCTCGATGTACTTCTGCCACTCCGGCGGCACCTGGTCCTCCGGGGTGATCGCGTCAACCGGGCAGGCCTCCACACAGGCATCGCAATCGATGCATTCGTCGGGATCGATGTAGAGCTGATCCTCCGTCTCGAACTCCGCCTCATCCTGAGTCGGATGGATGCAGTCGACCGGGCAGACTTCGACGCAGGAGTGGTCCTTGGTGCCGATGCACGGCTCGTTGATCACATAGGCCATTGGTTACCTCCGTCGAATTTAGACACCACGAGTGGATAAAATAGCAACTGGGTTGGATCGGGGTGCCTCACGATATCGCCAGCGACCGGAACCCTGCCTTCCAGCCAGGCCCCGGGGACGCAGCAGGCGCGGAAGATGATCAAGGGATTTGACTATGTCGCCATCCCGTCACACCGCACACCGACGGCCAGGTTTCAGCCCAGCCAGAGAAAGAGGGAAGCGACCAGGCCGATCGTGGTGATTCCGATCGATGCCCGCGCGAAAAACTTCTCCCAGATCCCGGTGTAACGGACGCTCTCGAAAAAGAGCAGCCCGACGATGTTGGCTACGTTGATCAGGAATGCTGCGATGGTAATCAGGAGGATCACCGCCGCCGAACCGGAAATCTGCCCCGGGTCATCGGTGCCGGCGGCCACGGCGATCATGCCAAGGCAGACCGTTCCGATGAAGCCGATCAGGATGCCAGCCAGATCGAGCTTCCCCAGGGGAGGGAAGTTCCTCGTGTCACGGATGGTCTCGGCTTCGGTTCTGCGGTGCGCCGGGGCGTGATCCACCGCGACCACGCGGGAAGCAGTTCCGTCAGCCGCCGGATGGGCGACCTTCAACTGGGTGACCGGCTGGTGAAAGTCGGCACCCAGTCGCTGCCAGATGCCCCGCTCGGCGTATTCGCGTTCTGTGTCCGAGTGGCTCACCACGACGATTTCGTCGGCCGGGAATTCTGCCAGGCCGTCCCCCGCCGCCACAACAGGGTCACTGTCCCCGATCTGCCCCCGGGCGTCGAGTCCGGCCTCATCCAGCTCCCGGAGAATCGACTCCAGACGTATCGCCGCCTCACGGGACGGCCCGTCAACATCGCCGAGTTCCTGGTCGATGGCCGAATGGGCGATCGCAGATGAAACCGCTAATACTTCGATGCGGCCGGATTGCCCACCTGGGTGGGTTCTCAGCTCGGCGACGAGGTCATCGCCGCGGAAGATCTCATCGGCGACCAGCAACACCCGATGAGGATCTTTTCGGGTTTCGAACGCCGGAGCGTTCGCGAATGACTTACCACCAGCGAACTCGGCCATCATGCTTTCAACCTAACCGACCCGGACACCCCGGACCGGAACCCTCAGGAAGTCTTTAGGAAGACGGCCCGGAACCCGTTCCCGGCTCGATCAGCGGAAACCAGAGATCGAACTCGTCGAGGTGCTCGCCGATCTGCCTGAACAGCTCGAGCCCCGGGCCCTCCTCTAGCTCCCCGGCGGCAACCGCCTCGTCCAGCCTGACCTCCTGGGCGACCAGCCGGTTGAGCAAATCACGACTTATCGCCAGGGTGGGCGCCGATTCCACGTGGCGGTCGAGCGAATGACTGAGCGTGCCGTTTGAAAGTGCCAGGGTTGCCCGCTCGCCGGTATCGGTGATCTCCAGATTCAGATCGATTTCGGCATCGGCGGCTTCCACGCCGTGGATTTTGACCGCGTAGAAGTTGAAAATCATGGGCAGGGTCATCGCCCGGATCAGGTCAATGCTCGCGGTACTGCCGATCGGGAAGCTGGGAGTTCCGTGGCGGAGTTCCTGGGCACCCATCAGGTAGGCGTTGCGCCACGTACTTGATTCGCTTTGGTAGCCCAACTGCTCAAAGGCATCGGCCTGAAGTTCACGCGCTTCCTGATTCGCGGGATCGGCAAAAACAACGTGGCCGACCACTTCTGCCACCCATCGGTACTCGCCCGCATCGAAGGATTCCCGGGCCTTCGAGATCACGTTCGCCGCTCCGCCCATCATTTCGACGTAGCGTTTCGCAGACTCGACCGGGACCAGCGGCTGGAGATTGGCCGGATTACCGTCGTACCAGCCGAGGTACCGGGTATAGGTGGCCTTCACGTTGTGACTGATCGTGCCGTAGTAGCTGCGGACATGCCAGTGCCTGGCCAGTGAATCCGGGAACTCGACCTCTTCCGCGATCTCTCGCGGGGTCAATCCGTGGTTGGCCAGACGCAAGGTCTCATCGTGGATGAAGCGATAGGCATCGCGGGCCTTCTCCAGCATCTCGCGGACCCTCTCGCCGCCCCAGACCGGCCAGTGATGCATCGCGTACATCACCTCGGCATCCGCGGCCCAGCGGTCAATCGTGTCGTTCAGATACATCGACCAGGCCAGCGGATCCCGCACCTGGGCCCCCCGGATCGGGTAGGTGTTGTGCATCGTGTGGGTACAGTTTTCGGCCGCGGTAAGAGCCCTGAGTTCAGGGATATACCAATGCATCTCGGCCGGTGCCTCGGTGTCCGGGGTCATCATGAACTCGAACGTGAGGCCGTCAATCTCCCGGGTCTCTCCGGTTGCCCGGATCTCGTCCGTTGGCGGAATAAGCGTGATGGTCCCAAGCGACGTTCCGGTTCCGAGCCCGCATCCGACCGTGCCTTGGACATCGGGCGGCAACAGGATGCCGAACTGATACATGGCCCGCCGGGTCATTACATTGCCGGCCGCCACGTTCTCGGAGACGGCCGCTTCGAGGAAGCCTTCGGGGGCGATCACCGGCACCCGGCCGGAGTCGACATCCTCCTGGCTCACCACGCCCCGTACCCCGCCGAAGTGATCCACGTGGCTGTGTGAGTGGATGACCGCCACTACGTCACGGTCGCCACGGTGTTCCCGGTAGAGCTTCAGTGCGGCAGCGGCAACTTCGGTCGAGATGAGCGGGTCGACCACAATCACCCCGCTGTCACCCTCGATGAAAGTGATGTTCGAGATGTCCAGGTTACGAACCTGGTAAATCCGGTCGCAGACCTCGAACAGCCCGCCCTCCGAATAGAGCCGGGCCTGGCGCCAGAGGCTCGGGTTGACCGTTTCGGGCTGATCGGGATCACCGGCTGCGAAGGCCAGCCGGGCCGGGTCGAAGACAAACTGCCCGTCATCGGCAAAGATCTGGCCCTCCGGAGGGGGTGCGATCAGACCTCGACCCGCCTCCTCAAAGGACTGTTCGTCCTCGAAGTCGAGGCAGCGGACGCTGTGAACATGAGCCTGCCGGGTGTATTGGCTGGCTCCCTTGCGGTCGATGCTCATTACCTCTCCTCGCTGTAGCTGATGCCCGTCAAGTTAGTGCATGCTCCCTTGAAACCACGGTGATGGTCACCGCGGCGGTCACTTCGGTTTCCTGATCCAGTTTCGCCAGCTCCCCCTCCATCTCGGCGGCGGCCATCCTTCCCGCACTCGGGCCCATTTCCACCAGATCCCGGATCCGCTCCGGGCCGAGGCTCATCTTCCACTCGAGCCCCTGGTTCTCAGTCCCGTAGGTGAACGCGCCGAGGCTGCGCTCGAGCCGTTCCTCCTTGTCGGGATCAACCGAGATCATTCCGAAGGGCTCAATCAGTTCGGCCAGGTGACCGGCCTGCGGTGTAACCACAATCAGGCTGCCTCCCGGGGCGAGGATCCGTTCCATCTCTTCGCCGTTTCGGGGCGAGAAGACATTCAGCATCAGCCCTGCGGCTCCGTCCCGAATCGGGATTTCATCCCAGATGTCAGCGACGATCGCGAAGGCCCGTTCGTTGCTTTTCGCGGTCCGGCGGGCGGCGAACTTCGAGTTGTCCACCCCGATCCCGATCCGGCCGGGTAATGCGTCAAGTACCGCCGCCAGGTAGTAGCCGGTCCCGCTGCCGAGGTCGACCACGGCCGTCCCCG
>JBGAOF010000070.1:0-9964 GCA_044221915.1 Solirubrobacterales bacterium | reverse complement strand
ATTTTCCTCACCTTGCGCCAGGCATCGCTCCTGGCCTTGCGGGCCTTCAGGCAAGCCGTCGAGGGACCCTCCGGACCCGGGGACTGGTCAAACCCGACCGAAAGCTTTTTCGGCAGTGGATTGCCGAAGTAATCCGCCTCACCTGGGTCCGCCACCGCAAGGCCGGCACCGCGAAAGGGTGAGTTTTCCGCTAGCCGGAAACCCTCCGCGACCCCAAGCCCCTCGCTTGAAAGCAGCGGCCCTTCAAGCAGCGGATTCCCGGTCAACGGATCAGATCCCGAAGGGGGCAGGTTGAAGAAACCATTGCCGGCACAGTTGTTTCCGCAAGGGATGGCGGTGAACGGCTGCCGGGCGTAGATCAGATTGTTGACAAAGGTGAAATCGCCCGGTTCGAACATCTCGCTGACCGGGCCGAGCAGCATCGAAACTGTCGGGGTCGCCCCGACCACCGTGTTGTTGAACATCCTGATTCCGGAAAGGTCACCGATGACGCCGTCGGCAATGCCGCAGGGTCCATGGCTGATCATTGCGGCGTCATCCACACTCAGGTTGAACCGGACATCGGCCCGGTGGGTTTCATTGTCGGTGCAGAGCAGCATGAACCCGCCCTCGTTGTGGTGGCTGTAGTTGCCTTCGATGACAGTGCCGTCCTGCCGGTAATCAACATCGAAGCCGGTTCCGTCGCAGCCGTTGAACTTCATCCCGAAAACCTCGTTGCCTCGAATCACCGTGTTGTTCGAACGGAAGGTCCAGATCCCGGCGTTGCACATCGGACCGCCGGGGTCGTTGAGAGGTCGGCCGGCGATATTGCCGCGGCTGACCACATTCGCCTGGACGATCGCGCCGTCGGTGCCGCGAGGGACAATTCCATCCCCGGCGATCAGGTCGATCCGGTTCCCCTCGACAACAACCCCGGTCGAAGCATTCGGCCAGGGCTGGTCGGCCGACGGGCGGCTGCTGTCATTGGTGCCGGTGATCGAAATGCCGCTGCGCGAGACCGACCGGATTTCGTTGCCGGTGATTCGCAGGTTCTCGAAGCGCACCGGAGTCGGACCCGTCACCGATGCCTGAATGGCCGCGCTCCCCTGCGGGTTCTTGGTCAGGTCACCGTCAACATCGTGGATGCTGAGGCCGGTCAGGGTCAGGTTGCGGACCGAACCGGTCTGGGCTACCGCCTTGATTCCGTTGCGGATTTGGCTTCCCTCGCCTAGCGGACCCGCGGAACCGGGATTGGAGATGTCGAGATCCCTCACCGTGAGATTCGAAGTGTCTTCGAGAAGGACCGCATTCGTGCCGGTCCCGACGATTGCCGGCTTCGCACCACTTCCATAGCTGGCGACTTCCACCGGCTGGGTATCCGAACCACCCCCGGTGACCTTCAGTTGGCCGCTGCAGCTTGAACCACGCCGCAGCAGCAGCCGGTCACCGGGACCCAGGGTGAAAGTCCCCGCGAGCCCATTGAAGGGATTGTTCGCCGAGCCGTCACCGCTCACCGCGGCCGAACAGTCCAGGTGGAACTCTGCTGCCCTGGCAGGGGCCGCAAGGACGGCTGCGACCGCCACCCCCGCCAGAACCAGCAAACCCGTCTTTCTCCCCGCTCCCATGTCGGAAGCCTAACCGCTCCGGCTGGTCTTGCCGTTCAGCCGAGCAGCCGCTCAAGCCGCTCGAAGAGCGGAACCTGGCCCTCAATCACCAGATTCCTCGCGGTTGAAGGCGAAACCCACTCGACCCGGTCAACCTCCGGGATCTCGATCGTCTTGCCGGAACGCGGCGGCCACTGGATCTCGCAGGTGACGCTGACCTGGTCGTTCGGGTCGAGGTCACCCTCGATCGCCCAGGCCAGCACCCGCTTGCCGGATCTCTGAGTGATCTCGCCAAGGTGGATCGGCGTCTGGTTCGGTGGTTCGACCCCGACCTCTTCAGCGAACTCCCGGCGGGCAGTCTGAAGGGGCTCCTCCCCCGGGTCGATCTCGCCCTTCGGGATCGACCAGCCGCGTTCCTTTTTCGCCCACAGCGGACCGCCCATGTGGGCGATCAGCACCTCAAGGCCGGCTGGTCTTCGCCGGTAGAGGATCAGGCCGGCGCTCACCCGGCCGGCTTTCTTCTTCTTGCCCATCCCGGCGGGAGGCTAGCCGGATCACGGTCCCGGCGGTGTCGACTGTCGGCCGGATCAGGGCGCGGGCGACCCGGACGGCAGACCGGAGGCGATCGGGATTCCGTGGTCGGTCTCGATCATGCCGAGCTCGTAAACCGCACCGCGGGCGGTGCTCAGATCGGTCACGGCGTTGTGGCCGGGCAAGGTAAGCCGAGCCTTCATCCGCGCCGCCGAGCAGTTCGTCACATCATGCGAGCGGACCTCCGGCTCGGCAGGCTCACCGTAATGCCAGCCAACTGTGAGGTTTGCCGGCGATTCAACTTCGAGATCCAGATAACCCTTGCCGGCCACCGGCATTCCCGCCTCAAGGCAAAGTGGCTCCTCGGTCACGTCAACCCCGGGGGTGAACATGCCGCCGATCCGCCGGATTTTCCCGCCGCTGTGGATCGCGCCGTTCGCCACCCAGGGCAGCAGGCGGCCACCGACCCGGATGCGACCGAGCGCAACGTCAACCCAGGCCTCCGGATCCTCGGTGAAGCCACTGCCATGCAGCCAGATCCACCGTTCCGCATGTTCGCTGCCCCAGTTGTGGCCGATCATCCCGCGCCAGCCCTCGACGAGGATCTCCCGCTCGCCGAACCTGATCGTTCCGTCAAAGTCACCAAGAGGCACCGGCGAAATCGGCTTGGTCTTCGGTAACGGCAGCTCGTAGAACCGTGGTCGGGGCAGATGGAAAAGGACCGGTGCCCGCGGCTGAAACCGAAGCTGCCACGCAGCCTCGAAACATTCGCCGTGGAGCCCGGCGGGACCGATCGTGGAATTGCCGATCTGGACCCAGGTGTTCACCGGCGCCGAGGCCGACCGACCAATCTCGCGTCGGGCCACCGGCCGTTCGGCTTCCTCGTCAAAGAGCGTGAACCAGATCGTCCCGGTCGCTTCCCCACCGGGAACCTTGTCGATCGTGTATCTGATCCAGGCCGCCAGCTTCCCGTCCGGCGCAACCACCCGCGCATACCAGGACTCATACATCCCTGCGCCGCGATTTACCTGCGGGAACCTGGCATCGGTTGGTGAGATCCGGGCCATTACGGAAGGAACCCAATCAGATCGGGGGGACCGACGCCAGAAGTCCCTGCCGGATCTCTTCGACGTTCTGGCCGGTTTCGATTCTCTCTTCGAGGGTGATCGCGCCGTGGCGTTTGGCGAGGCGCTCTCCGTCGTCGCCGAGCATCAGGGGAACATGGCTGAAGCGGGCCGGGGCGGTGAGGCCGAGGCGGTCGTAGAGCCAGAGCTGGCGGGGCGTCGTGTCGAGCAGGTCGGCACCGCGGACCACCTCACCCACGCCCTGTTCGGCGTCGTCGACCGTGACCGCGAGGTTGTAGGCGAAGTCACCGTCGTTGCGGCGCACCACGAAGTCGTCGAGGGTCTTTTCGACCCGGCCGCAGATGTGGTCCTCAAGAACGACGTTCGTGCCCGCCGCCCGAACCCGGAGCGCCGGAGGTCTTCCGGCGGCGCGGCGTTCGGCCCGCTCGGCTCCGGTCAGCTCACGGCAGGTACCGGGATAGGCGCCCTCCGGAAGCTCGCCGTGTGGCGCCGAAGCGGCCTCGCGGATCTCGGCCCGGGTGCAGAAGCACTCGTAGAGAAGATTGTCGGCTTCGAGTCTGGCGATGGCCTGTCCGTAAAGATCATGACGCTCGCTCTGTCGGACCGGCTCGCCGTCCCAGTCAACACCGATCTGCCGCAGTTCCCGAAGCTGGACTTCGACCCACTCCTCACGGGAGCGGCCCGAGTCGAGATCCTCGATGCGGAGCAGGAACGGAGCCTTCCGGTCCCGGGCCGAACGCCAGGCGAGCAGGGCCGTCCTCAGGTTGCCGAGGTGGAGCCGGCCGGTCGGGCTCGGGGCGTAGCGGCCGGGGGCCTGGCCCGGATCCCGGTCCGGATGAAAGATCTCCGGACGACTCACCCGAGCTCCCTCGCGAGCTCGCCGGCGAGATCCCCGCGGTTCACGACCACAACCGCCGTCAGGCCCAGCCAGTGGGCCATCAGCCGCAGCTCCGCCGCCAGTTCAGCCGCGGTTTCCGATGGTGCATCCGGTTCGACCCAGGCCGCCTGGACGAGGAGCCTCGATCCGTCCCGATCGGACTTCAGGTCCACCCGTCCGACGATCTGTTCGTTCAGCAGGAAGGGCAACACGTAATAGCCATGCTTGCGCTTGTGCTTCGGGGTGTAGATCTCGATCCGGTAGTGAAAGCCGAAAAGTTCCTCAAGTCGGCGACGCTCGAAGATCAGAGGATCGAAAGGCGCCAGCAGGGACCGTGCCGCGATCTTGCGGGGCCGCCTGGCCTCCACATGAAGCCAGGCCGGGGCCGAGAATCCCTCTACCTCGACCGGAAGCAGCTTCCCCTCCCCGGCCAGCCGCTCGATCGCCTGCTTCGACTCCCGGGCCGGCAGCCGAAAGTAATCCCTGAGGCAGCGGGCGGTGCCAACCCCGTGGGCGCGCGCGGAGATCTCGACCAGGCCCGCGATCGCGTCTTCCCTGCCGGGGGTCTCCGATTCGTGCACATGCCCTGGCAGCACTCGCTGCGGCATGTCGTAGCGGCGTTCGAACTGCGAGCTCCGGCCGGCGGCGGTGATCCGACCAGACCAGAACAGGTACTCGAGCGCACTCTTGACCGGCGGCCAGTTCCAGCCCCAGTTCTTCTTCTCGAGCATGTGGTCGGGGTCCACGGCGGCCGCAATCTCGGCGGCCGTGGCCGGTCCGGAACGTTCGACTTCCGCCAGCACCTGGTCCAGCAGTTCCGGCTCGCGTCCCGCTGCCCGGATCGTCTGCCAGGCATCCTGGTCGGCCCGGTCCATCCGCCAGCGCAACAGCCGATGGGTCTCCGGCGGCACAAATGAAGCCTCGTGGGCCCAGTATTCGACCAGTCGCCGGGGCCGTTTCGAACTCGCTTTCTCCAGCAGGCCGATGTCATAGGGGCCGAGGCGGGAGTAGAGCGGCAGCAGATGAGCCCTGGCGAGCACATTCACCGAATCGATCTGGAGCAGGCCGATCCGGTCGATCACCGACTGGACCTGTCGCATCGTCACCCGCGGCAGCGGACGTTCCCGTCCGAAGCCCTGGGCGGCCAGCGCAACTCTCCGGGCTGCGGCAGAACCAAGCCTGACGGGGGCTCTTTCGCTCACCCGGGCCAGCTTCCGCCTCGACTTGCATCCTGTCCGTTCACTCGCACATAATTACCGCCATTGTCATCTTTGAGGGGTAGGAGCCGATGAGCGACACAGCCAGCGCCCACGCATACCGCAACGTAATGATCACCGCGGCCACGGCCGGGCTCGCCGGTCTGCTCTTCGGCTACGACACCGGCGTGATCGCCGGGGCCCTGCTGCAGATCACCCCGGACTTCGGGCTCGGTTCCTTCGCCTCCGGACTGGTGGTCGGCGCGGTTCCGATCGGGGCGGTACTCGGTGCCTGGATCGCATCAAGCCGGGCCGACAAGTACGGGCGGCGATCGCTCATTCTCGCCGCGGGCATCATCTTCATCGTGGGAGCGATCGTTTCCGCGCTCTCGCCGGACACCTTCATCCTGGTCGTCTCCCGCGTCGTGATTGGTGTGGCGATCGGCGTTGCTTCGGCCGTCGCGCCGGTCTACATCAGCGAGGTCGCGCCGCCCGACATCCGCGGACGGCTCGTCACCTTCTTCCAGCTAGCGGTCACGATCGGCATCCTGGTCGCGTACCTGGTCGGTCTCGCCTTCGCGAATTCGGACGAAGGCTGGCGCTGGATGCTGGGACTCGGTGCCGTTCCCGCGCTTGCCCTGGTGATCGGCATCGTCCGCCTGCCCTCCAGTCCGCGCTGGCTCCTGATGGTCGGCCGCGAAAGTGATGCGCGTGACGCCCTCCAGCGGGTCCGCACCGAAGGGCCCGACGCGATCGAGCTCGAAATCAAGGAAATCAAGTCCAGCATGAGCGTCACCGAGGGCTCGTGGAAGGACCTGCTCGCCCCGGCGGTGAAAGCCGCCCTGGTGGTCGGGATCGGGCTTGCGATCCTGCAGCAGATCACCGGCATCAACACGGTTATCTACTACGCCCCGACGATCATCCAGTCAACCGGAATCAATTCCGATTTCTCCTCGATCCTCGCCTCGCTCGGGGTCGGGATCATCAACGTAGTGATGACCGTGGTGGCCCTGCGGCTGCTCGACAGTCGGGGCCGGCGGGAACTGCTCTTCATCGGGGTTTCCGGGATCTCGCTTTCGCTCTTCCTGCTCGGGCTTGCCTTCCTGATCGGGGCCGACAAGACATTCGCAACGGTGATGGCAATCGGCAGCCTGATGCTTTTCGTCTCCTCGTTCGCGATCTCGCTTGGACCGATTTTCTGGCTGCTGAACGCCGAGATCTACCCGCTTTCGGTGCGAAGCAAAGCGGCCTCCGCCGGCACGATGACCAACTGGTTTTTCAACTTCCTGGTTTCGCTCACCTTTCTGCCGCTGATCGACCTGCTTTCCCAGACCGGGGCGTTCTGGTTTTACGGGGTGATCGGGCTGGTCACCCTCTGGTTCTGCTGGAAGTTCGTCCCGGAGACCAAGGGCCGCAGCCTCGAGCAGATCAACGACATCTTCGAACGCCGGGCGAAATCCTAGGAAGCCGTCCGCAACCCTCACGGGGGCACCGGTTTGGATATCTGCATGGGTTCACGGAAACTTCACTGCCTGCTGGCCGGGCTGGCCGCATTGATCGGGTTCGGACTGGCAGTTGCCACGGCACAGGCCGGATTGGCCGCCAGCCAGAACATGATCCGCAATCCGCTGCTGCCGGTCGGTGCCGCTGACACCGACTCCCCGGATCCCTGGGTTTTCCGGCACAACGGCAAGTACTGGATCAACTACACCTCCGAAGGCAAGCTGGTCTACCGGGTAGCCGACCAGCTTGGGGCGCTTGGGAGTGCTCCCGAACGGCGCCTCTGGCCGCCCGTCAACCAGCCGGACCCGGCCGATCGGAACAGCGAATACTGGGCTCCGGAAACTCACCTTGTGGATGGCCGGTGGTACGTCTATTACACGGCCAAAGCCTCCGAGGGAGGCCTCGGCCAGCACCGGATGTATGTGCTTGAAAGCAGCAGTGGGAGCCCGGTCGGTCCCTACCGGTTCAAGGCCGAGATGTCGGTCCCGCAACCCTTCGCGATTGACGGAACCGTGCTCCGGGTGAACGGAAAACTGTTCTATGCCTACTCGGGCGGACCGAACTTCCAGCCGACCTCGATCTATCTCGCCGAGCTCTCGAACCCATGGACAATCAAGGGAATCCCGCTCCTGATCTCGACCCCGGAATATGGCTGGGAGAAGCAGCCCCTGCCGATCAACGAGGGGCCCGAGTTCCTCGTCCACGGGAACCGGCTTCATGTCATTTTCTCGGCCAGCCACTGCGGCTTCGGCCAGTATGCGCTGGGTCGCCTCACCGTGCCAAGGAATGGCGACCTGATGGATCCCGGCACCTGGGCATCCAGCAAATACCCGGATCCGGTGTTTCAGAGCTCTCCGGCAAACGGCGTGTACGGTCCGGGCCACGGCTCCTTTTTCACCACCGATGGTGGCAGGAAGTTCTGGAACGTCTACCACGCAACAGACGAGCCAGGGAAAGGCTGCTTCACGGGCGGCCTTCGCACGACCCGGGTCCAGCCGTTCACGTTCGACGGCTCCGGAAACCCGAGCTTCGGCCGGCCGGTTTCCGTTGAGCGCGACATCCGTGCCCCCCGCGAAGACCGGACCACCGCGATCCAGGCGGAAGCGATGAGCCCCTCTGCTCCGGCCCGGGCCCCGAAACTGGCCGACCGCAGGTTCTTCGGCTACGCAGGCCGGACGCTGAACCCGAAGGCGGGCTGGCTGCCGCAGCTGCGCTTCAGCTTGCTTCGCAAGGGCCGCTACCGGGTTTTCCTGCGGGTCCTCGCGCAGCCAGGAGCTGCCGCCATCACGCTGGTCCGGCCGGACGGGAAGGGGATCAAGCGCCGACTGGAACGTTCTTCGCCTCGGGCGATCGAACTGGACATGGGGCGGATGATGTTCGGGGCCGGCCGCCAGACCCTGCGGCTCCGTGCCGGTGGGCCGGTCGCCTTCGACCAGATCCGGCTGCAGCCGGAGCCGAGCCGGAAGCCTTCGCGAGACTGACCCGGGCCACAACCCGGCCGAAACCGGCGAAGCCAGCCAAATAGAATCCGTCCATGTCGCAGACCCCATCCTGCTCGATCCGGGATTTCCGGTTCGAAGACGCCGAAGCTGTTCACCGCTGGTTCAACAACCGGGAGGCCACCCGGACCTTGATGGAACAGCGGGATTCCTTCGAGATCGAGAACGCCGAGGGCTGGACCCGGGCCGCGATGAAACAGGAAGGCGAGGACCGCAAGTACGCGATCGTGGTCCCGGGAGTCGAACAGCCGGTCGGCTTCACCGCGCTTTACGGGCTTTTCCGGCAGACCGCTCCCGAGCTCGGCTGCCTGATCGGCGATGAGGTCCGGGGCAAGGGAATCGGGCGCTGGGCCGAGAGGCTGACCGTCACCAAGGCCTTCGAGGATTTCGGGGCCCACCGGATTTACGGACGGATCCCCGCCTTCAATGAGGCCGCGAAGAAGGTGGTCACCGCCCAGGGGTGGACCTATGAAGGCAACATGCCCGGACACATCCGCCGCCCCGACGGGACCATCCTCGACTGCGAGATCTGGGGTGCCTCGCCGGAACAGTTTTTCGCCGCGGTCGAGAAGTGGTGAGGAGCCGGTGACCGGCCGACCGACCCCGCCGCCTCTGAAGGCCTGGCTGGCCGAGGACGGCGGCCGGGCCGCCAGCGGAACCGACTTTTTCCGGTCCACCGGGTTTCTCGCCGCCGAGGGAACCACCCATTCGCTGTTGATCCGGCAACCCGGGGAAGGCCCCGGACCGGACGGGGGGCATGTGGTCGCCTCGGCACCGCTGCTGGTCCGCGAGATCCCCGGAAGCGACCGATCCGACGCGATCTCCCCTTACGGCTATCCGGGGATGACGATCGCCGATCACCCGCCGGAGGGGCCCGTCCTCCCGATCGATCCGGCCACGATTGACTTCTCGGCCACCGGGCTCGTCTCCATCTTCTTGCGCCATAGCCTGGACGGGCCCCCACCAATCGCCGGGGCTACCGCGCGCAACATCTGCCTGCTTTCCGATCCATCCCTGCCCCGCAAGAGCCGTGCCTCCGACCGCCAGCAGATCCGCAAGAACCTGAAGCTGGGCTTTGACCTGGAAATCACCCCTGGACCGAAGACCACCAAGGCACAGCGGGCAGGGTTCCTAGCCGCCTACACCGAAACCATGGCCCGCACCGGCGCGGCCGACCGGTATTTCTTCAGCGAGAGCTACTTCGAACAGATCCTTTCGGCCGCAGACACCTGGCTTTTCCTGTTGCGGGCACCGCAGGGCGAGCCGCATCCGGCTGGCGAGCGCCCGGTCGCCGCTGCCTCGATCGCCGTGCTGAGCGACGGTCTGCTCCACTACTACCTCTCCGGCACCGCCGATGCCCACCTCAAGGGGGCACCGATGAAGAACGTAGTCGAGGAGATGATCGGCTTCGCCGGGGAACGGGAGCTGGCCTTGAACCTAGGCGGGGGCATCACCCCCGGTGACGCGCTTGAAGAGTTCAAGCGGGGTTTCGCCAACCGGGAGGAGCAATGGTTCACCTCGGAGATCATCTGCGATCCCGAAGCCAGTGCCGCACTCACGGCCGAGCTCGCCCCGGACGGCGATCCGGGGTTCTTTCCCCCGTACCGCGCCTGAACCCGGACGGCACCGGACCTGCGCCCCGATGCCGTCCGCACACCATCGGCCCGCACACCATCGGCCCGCACAAGGT